>VRUB01000215.1:0-2695 GCA_019456345.1 Nitrospira sp.
CCCTCCGTGAAAAATAGAGATATTATTTTTGATTGGTTCATGGTCGATTGCAAAGCTGAAAGTCGAAAGCCTAACAGGAATTCTAAAATCTCCAATCGTCACTCAACCAATTCTTACGTGGACCGGTCGCCGCAGTAGATATTCATGAATAATTCACGCTAGAATCCGCCGCGATGTCCGATCCTGCCAGCCCGGCGGGGGCCTCGGCCCGCCCTCAGGGGGTCAACCACGGGGTTGCGAAAGCCGCCGGGCTGATCGGCGCTGCCACCTTCTCCAGCCGGATCCTGGGTCTCATCCGCGACATCGTGCTTGCCCGTCTGTTCGGCGCCACACCGGCCGCTGACGCCTTTTTCGTCGCCTACCGTATCCCGAATCTTCTTCGGGAACTGTTCGCTGAGGGTTCGATGTCGTCGGCCTTCATCCCCGTCTTCACCGAGTACCATACCCTCCGCACCAAGCAGGACGCCTGGGAACTGGCTAGCGCCATGTTCACCACGGTGCTGACGCTGATCACGTTGATCACGCTCGTCGGGATTCTGGCTGCGCCGGGGATTGTCTGGCTCCTCGCGCCTGGCTTCCATGACGACCCATCGAAAATATCAGTGACCACGTTGTTGACGCGCATCATGTTCCCATACCTCCTGTTCATCAGTCTGGCGGCCCTGGCCATGGGTATCCTGAACTCGCTTCGCGCTTTCGCCGCACCCGCCCTGTCGCCGGTGTTATTCAACCTCTTCGTGATCGGCTGCGCGCTGTTTCTCTCGCCGCTGTTGGCCGAGCCGATCATGGGCGTGGCAATCGGCGTGGTCGCCGGCGGTGCCGCGCAGTTTGCCATGCAGTTGCCGGGACTCAGGCTCAGAGGGATGCTGTTTAGGTGGCGCTTCGACCCGAGGCATGCCGGCGTGCGTCGCATCGGCACGTTGATCGTTCCGTCGCTGCTGGGCCTGTCGGTCACCCAGATCAATATCACGGTCAGCACGATCCTGGCCTCGTACTTCGAAGGCGGTCCCACCTACCTGTTCTACGGGATGCGGCTCGTGCAGTTTCCGTTAGGCATCTTTGGCGTGGCGCTTGCCACCGCGATTTTGCCGACATTGTCGGCGCAAGCCGCGAAAGGCGAGATGGAAGAACTGCGCTCAACCTTGGGGTTCGGGCTCAGGATGATTCTGTTCATCATTCTTCCGGCCATGCTGGGCTTGATTCTGCTGCGGGAGCCGATTGTGCACCTCTTCTTCGAGCACGGCACATTTACCGCTGCGGACACGGCTGCGACAGCGAGCGCCTTGCTCTGTTATGCGATCGGGCTCTGGGCCTTTGCGGGAGTGCGGATTATCGTGGCGGCATTTTACTCGCTGCAAGACACCAAGACGCCGGCGATCGCAGCAGGAGCTGCGGTAGCGGCAAACCTGATACTGGCGATCTTCTTGATGGCCCCGCTTCAGCATGCAGGCCTCGCCCTCGCCACAGCTCTTGCAGCGATGCTGAACGTTGGGATTCTCGTGGCGGTGCTGAACCGTCGGCTTGGTGGTGTAGACTGGGTCTCTGTTAGGAGATCGTCGCTTCGTGTCCTCGCCGCTAGTGTGCCGGTCATCCTGTCCTGTCTCTGGATCAGCGGGCTCGAAGTGTGGATGCGTCCGGAAGAGTGGATTGCGAAGACGGTCATGTTGGTGGTCGGCATCGGCCTGAGCATCACAGGCTACGTGGGCGTGCACGCGCTGCTACGCTCGGAGGAGCTCGATGTGGTCTGGGGACTCGTCCGGGGCTTCGTTGGGCGAAGCTCGCGGGACTCTCTAGGGAATCACCGATGACGCCCCGGTCATTAGTGTACGAAACCGCGTGGGGTTGGATGGGAATCGCGGCCGCTGCAGGCGGGGTCTGTAAGATTGTGCTGCCACGCGCGTCGCGGCATGCGGTCGAAAAGGAGTTGCCCGGTCATGACAGCAGGCTCCACAACGAGCCTGTGGCTCGAGGCACGTGGCGTGGGGCAAGGGGGAGAAAGCACGGAGGGTCTGTATCAAAGAGGACCCTGCAGCAAGCGCAGCAGCAGCTCGCAGCGTATCTGATAGGGCGTCGGCGTGAGCTGGACTTCGCGGTGGACCTGTCCGAGGGAACCGCATTCCAGCGGCGGGTGTGGCGCGTGATCCGCCGGATCCCTTACGGCCGAGTTCGTTCCTATAAATGGGTCGCGAGCCGCGTTGGTGGCGCGCACTATGCGCGGGCGGTCGGCCACGCGCTGGGTGCCAATCCTGTGCCGATCATCGTCCCGTGCCATCGGGTCGTCGCCCATGATGCTTCCTTGGGGGGCTTTACCGGGGGCGTGCAGATCAAACGCCGCCTCTTGGAATTAGAAGGCACACTGCGGCAGCTGGGGAAGACACGGCGTCATTCGTCATTGGTCTATCGTTTTTCTTCACGGTTGACGAGTGACGATTGACGCACCTTTCTCCTTCGCGCGTGACCAATGACATTTGACCAGAACGCATCATGAAAGCCGTCATTCAGCGCGTCACGCGCGCCTCAGTGGAGGTGGACGGTCAGCCGATCGGGACCATTGGAGCAGGCATGCTGGTCCTGCTCGGCGTCGCCCGGGAGGATAGCGGATCAGACGTCCGCTATATGATCGAGAAAATTTCGGCCCTGCGGATCTTCAGCGATCAGGCGGGCAAGATGAACCTGTCCGTCGCCGAAATAGATC
>VRUB01000215.1:2705-2982 GCA_019456345.1 Nitrospira sp.
TAAAAGGGCGACGCCCTTGCCAGAAGGCCGGAAGGGTGGCATACTTTTGACATAGCAGGAGGTTGTCGTGGCAAGCCAGATACCGGAACACCACCCCCTGCGCCGCCTCTTCGGCGCTTTAACAGAGAAGAGCTTCGCTGAAACGCTGGGCTGGCCGGATCTTAAAGTCACCGAATACGTGTCCAACCTCCTGGTCGAATTCACGCACACCGATCAGCTGTACCGCATTCGTAACCAGCAGGGGAAACGGGTCGGTACCGTGGTTGATCTCTTGTTT
>VRUB01000042.1 GCA_019456345.1 Nitrospira sp.
AACAGCATCCCAAGTATCCGCTGATCGTGGCGGCAAACCGCGACGAATTCTACGACCGGCGCACGAGCGCGGCGGCCTTCTGGAATGATGCACCACACCTACTGGCGGGTCTCGATCTGCGCCAGGGTGGCACCTGGCTCGGGATCACGCGGCAAGGGCGGTTCGCCGCGCTCACGAACTTTCGCGATGCCAAGTCAACCCCCGCCGATCGGCCATCCCGCGGGCACCTGGTCAGCAACTTCCTGCTCGGAGATGAGTCGCCGGATGTTTATCTCTCGACCGTCGCACAACAGGCGGACCGCTACAACGGCTTCAGCCTGATCACCGGACAGGGTGATGACTTTGTTTTTTATTCGAATCGGGAAGGCCGCGTGCGAAGGCTCGACCCCGGGATTTACGGCTTGAGCAATCACCTGTTAAACACGCCCTGGCCCAAGGTGACCCGTGGGACCCAAGGGTTGGGCGATCTGTTGTCGGCAGACGACGGCCCGACGGCGGAGGCCCTGTTTGCGACCCTGGCCGACGGCGCCATCGCCGACGACACCGAGCTTCCCGACACCGGCATCGGGCTGGCACGCGAGCGCCTGCTGTCACCGTTGTTCATCAGCGAAACCCATTACGGCACGCGCTCATCGACGGTGATCCTGCTCGATCAGGATGGCAACATTACGTTCAGCGAACGCAGCTTCGAAGGCGCGGCGGACCACTATAGCAGCGTAACCCACTCGTTTCGCATCGGCGAAGGATGAGCTTATGGAACTGGATGGCAAAACGGCACTGGTGACGGGCGCGGGGAGCGGCATCGGCAAGGCCATCGCGACCGCATTCGCGAACGAGGGCACGAATGTGCTCGTAAACGATCTCACCGAAGCGGGTCGCGCAGTGGCGGACGATATTGGCGGCACGTTTATCAAAGCCGATCTTTCCGACCGCGAGGCTGTTGTCGCGCTTGCCAGGCACGCACTCGAGGCGTGCGGGCGCATCGACATCCTGGTGAACAACGCCGGATTTCAACATGTGGCGCCGGTCGAGGAGTTCCCGGAAGAAACCTGGGTAAAAATGATCCAGGTCATGCTGATCGCCGCATTCCAACTGACCAAGCACCTTGCCCCAGCGATGAAGCAGAATAAGTGGGGACGAATCATCAACATGTCATCGCTTCACGGCATCGTCGCAAGCCCATACAAGAGTGCCTATATCGCTGCCAAGCATGGGCTCATAGGACTTACGAAGACCGTGGCGCTCGAGTTGGGGGAGTTCGGCATCACTGCCAATGCCATCTGTCCCGCCTACGTGCGCACCCCCATCGTTGACAACCAGATCAGGGACCAGGCCGCGGCCCATGGCATCGGCGAGGACGAGGTGATCGAGAAGATCATGCTCGAGCCTGCCGCCATCAAGCGTTTGATCCAACCGGAAGAGGTAGCGGATCTTGCTTTGTTCCTGGCCTCGGACAAGGCAAGTGCCATTACCGGCGCCGCGCACATGATCGATCTGGGATGGACCGCACGCTGACGGCGCAGGCCGTCAGGATTGATTCGTCACGTAGACGCAGACCCCCAAGATCGCTATGGCCACCATAGTCGCCAACCGCACGCTTCGCAGCCTGCTCGAGCACCGTGCGTGCGCAAGCTCGGACCAGCCTTTCGTAATTTTCGATGACCTCGCCGGCACGGTCACGGTGCTCTCCTACGCGCAAATCGACGAGCGGGTCAATCGTGCGGCGAATATGCTGGTCGCACTCGATATCGGCCACGGCGACAAGATCAGCCTGCATCTTCCGAACTGTCTGGAGTTTCTTTACTTGTGGTTCGGTGCCGCCAAGATCGGTGCCGTCATCATGCCGACCAACGTCGCCTCCCCCGCCCCGGAGCTTGCGTACCTGCTCGATCATTCGGAAAGTCGTCTGATCTTCACCAATGCCGATCACCTGGACGTGGTCGCGCAGGCGCGCAGGGAGTGCGCGCGCGTCAAAGCAGTCATCGTCTGCGGCGCAAAGCGGCCCGATGCACATAGCACTCGGCACTTCGACGACCTGGTTGCACAGCAAGACACGTCCGCCCCCAATACGCGCGTCGATCCGTTTGACGAAGCGGCGATACTCTATACCTCGGGAACAACGGCGCGCCCAAAAGGTGTTCTGGTTACGCATGCCAACTACATCTATGCAGGCGAGACCGTGGCCAAGGCCGTGGGCTTACGCCCGGCCGATCGGCATTACGTCGTGCTGCCGCTGTTTCATGGCAATGCCCAATATTACTCGACCATGAGCACGTTGATGACCGGTGCGAGCATGGCGCTGACGGCACGTTTCAGCGCCAGTCGCTACTTCGAGCGCTGCAGCGCCCATCAATGCACGGTGGCGAGCCTGTTTGCCGCGCCGATTCGCATGCTGCTGGCGCAAGCGCGCGACGACGAACACAGGAAAAATCGCCTGCGGGTGGTGCTGTTCGCACAGAGTGTGACCGAGGGGCAGCTTGCGGACTGGCACGAGCGCTTCGGTGCGCCGTTACTGCAACTCTGGGGCATGACCGAGACCATGGGGCCACCGTTGATGAATCCGCTCACGTTCGAACGACGCAACATGTCGGTTGGATTCCCGGCCATGGGCTACGAGGTCGATCTCGTCAACGACAGCGGGAAACCGGTAGCGCAGGGAGAGGTCGGCCAGATCGTGGTGCGCGGCTCACCCGGTCGGACGCTGATGAAGGGATACTTCAAGAATCCGGGGGCGACGGCGGAGACGTTACGCGACGGCTGGCTGTGGTCAGGCGACAACGCCTACCAGAACCCCGACGGCTACTTCCAATTCGTGGACCGCGCCAAGGACATGATCAAGCGCTCCGGCGAGAACGTGGCCGCCAGCGAGGTGGAGGCGGTCATCTTGGAACATCCCAAGGTGTTCGACTGCGCCGTGATCGGCGTTCCGGACCAGATGCGCGACGAGAAGATCAAGGCCGTTGTCGTCCTGACGAAAGACGAGCAGCTCGAGAGCGAGGAGATCATCGAGTGGTGCCGCGAGCGCCTGGCAACATTTCGCGTGCCGGAGCTGGTCGAGTTCCGCCAAGAGCTGCCGCGAACCTCGGTGGGCAAGATTCAAAAGCACATCTTACGCCGCGAAGCGACGGAGCAAAGAAAATGAGCTGTGAAGTATGAAGAGTGAGGTGCGAGGTAAATAATAGGTAATCTGACGCCTCGCGGCTCACGTCTAACGACTCACTGACTGGTCACCTATACGCCACCGCCGGCAGCCGGATCACGAGCTCACCACTCCCGCCGCCTGCCGGTCCGCATGGTAGGAAGAGCGCACAAGCGGGCCGCTCGCAATGTTAGCAAACCCCATCTCCAGGCCCACGCGTCTTAACTCATCAAACTCATCGGGTGTCACGTAGCGTTCCACCGGAAGATGATGCTCGCTCGGTGCCAGGTACTGACCCAGGGTCAACATGTCGCAGTCGTGTGTGCGCAGCTCGCGCATAACCTGCGTGACCTCTTCGAGCTCCTCGCCCAGCCCCAGCATCAGACCCGATTTGGTGGGGACCTCGGGATGCCGTTGCTTGAATTGCTGGATCAGGCGAAGCGACCACTGATAGTCGGCGCCCGGGCGCGCCTGCTTGTACAATCGCGGCACGGTCTCGAGATTGTGATTGAACACATCGGGCGGCTCCTGCTCCAAAATTTCAAGCGCCCGCTCCATGCGGCCGCGAAAATCGGGCACCAGTATCTCGATGCGGATTCCAGGGCTGCGCGCACGCACGGCGCGTATGCACTGAGCGAAGTGGCCGGCGCCGCCGTCGCGCAGGTCGTCGCGATCGACCGAGGTGATTACGACATAACGCAATCGCATTGCGCTCACCGTCTGCGCCAGACTGGCCGGCTCGTCGGGATCGAGTGGATACGGACGTCCGTGGGCGACGTCGCAGAACGGGCAGCGTCGCGTGCACAGGTCGCCCATAATCATGAAGGTCGCGGTACCGTGTCCGAAGCACTCCGGCAGATTTGGACAGGAGGCCTCTTCGCACACGGTATACAGCCGGTTCTGGCGCAGCATGTCTTTCACACGTTGCACCGCGGGACCGGTGGGCAGCTTGACCCGGATCCAGGATGGCTTCGGTAAGCGTTCGCTGCGCGGAACGATCTTGATAGGAATTCGTGCCGTCTTGGCGGCGCCCTTTTCGCGCCGGTGCGTCGACGGCCGTGATCGTTCTGCTGTGTGCTTGGACTCCGACATGATGTGTTCTAATCGTGCTCGAAACAGATCTCAGACGCTCGCGCCGTCAATAATCAAAGGATATCCCTTGCGGCGCGCCATTGCACCCATTCAGCCGCTATGGTTATCAAGAAACCGGCGGATCTCCGCGGTCAAGCGCTCGGGCTGATCTACATGCAGCCAATGCCCGGCCCCGGGAATCGCCACGATCTCAGCGTTGGGAAACAATCGGTATACCTCCTGGTCGTGCGCGGCCTGGCGGTACGGCGAGCGCTCACCGTACAAGAAAAGCGCCTGGCCATCATAGCTGCACGCGGGCGCGATCGCGGGGAAATCCGCCAGCTCCCCTATGTGTGCAGCCAGCACAGGCAGGTTGATACGCCAGTCGAAGCGCCGGTCGCGGAATACGAGGTTTTGCAACAAAAACGCGCGGACCCCGGAATCGGGGATGCGGGTACGCAGCAGCCGGTCGGCCTCGTCGCGGCGCGTCATACCGCCGAGATTGACGTCCTGCATCGCCTCGACGTACGACGACAGGCTGTGCTCGTAGCGCACCGGTGCGATGTCCAGGACGATCAGCGCGTCGAGCAGCCCTCGTTGTTCCAATGCCAATACCATTGCCGCCTTGCCGCCCATGCTGTGGCCGAGCACGACGGTCTTGCCCAGATCGTGCCGCTCGATGAAGCTGGCAACATCGCCCGCAAGCTCACGGTAGGACATGGACTCCGTCCAGGGCGATCTGCCGTGATTGCGCAGATCCGGGGTATACACGTGGTGTGTCGCCGCCAGGCGCGCGGCGATGGCCTTCCAGTTTCTGCCCGAGCCGAATAGCCCGTGCAGAATCACGAGCGGTGGTCCCGCCCCTTGCTGACCGTAGGAGAGTGTTACGGCCATTGTCTGGACCAAACAATAATCGTTAACGCGCTCTCTTGCCGAGAGACACGCGGACTACCAAGCTCCTGGAAAACACGCAGAGAACACACAACTCCGGAGCAAACGACGTGAGCTTGTCATAGATGAATCGACGCAATCTGTGCGTTCCGCGCAACTACTTCTTGCGGGGCATGTAGAGGTCGGTGATCGTGCCCTCGAACGCTTCGGCAGCGAACGCGACCGTCTCCGACAACGTGGGGTGCGGATGAATGGTGAGCCCGATGTCCTGGGCGTCGCAGCCCATTTCAATTGCAAGGCCGACCTCGGCAATCAGGTCGCCGGCATTCGGACCCACGATGCCGGCACCGATGACGCGACCACTGTCCGTGTCGAATAGCAGCTTGGTCAAACCATCGTCGCGTCCCAGGCCAAGCGCACGGCCGCTCGCGGCCCACGGAAACACGCCCTTGCCGTAGTCGAGCTTCTGCTCCTTCGCCTCGGCCTCGGTCACGCCGGTCCACGCCACCTCGGGATCCGTGTACGCCACCGACGGGATAACGCGTGCATCGAAGGAGCTTTTGAGCCCCGCGGCGACCTCCGCGGCTACCTTACCTTCGTGGGTCGCCTTGTGCGCGAGCAACGGCTCCCCGACGACGTCGCCGATCGCAAAGATATGCGACACGTTGGTGCGTTGTTGCTTGTCCACGGGAATGAAACCGCGTTCGTCGACTGCCACGCCCGCGCTCTCCGCGCCGATCGACTTGCCGTTGGGTATGCGGCCAACCGCCACCAGGACGCGATCAAACACCTGCGACGCCGGCGCCTTGTCGCCCTCAAAGAAAACCTTCAACCCCTTGGATTGAGGCTCAACACGGGTGACCTTGGTCTTGAGATAAATATTCTCGTATTGCTTGTCGATGCGCCTTTGCAGCGGGCGCACGATATCCTTATCCACGCCCACCATCAGTGAGTCCAGGAGCTCGACCACGGTAACCTTGGCACCGAGCTCGTAGTAAACCGTGGCCACCTCCAACCCGATAATTCCGCCACCGATCACTAGCAGGTGCTTGGGAATGTCAGGCAGCTCCAGCGCACCGGTAGAGTCGATCACGCGCGGGTCGTCGTGCGGGATGCCGGGAATGGTGCTCGCCTGCGAGCCGGCGGCGATGATCGCCTGATCGAACGAAACGGCCAGCTTGCCATCAGCGGTTTCCACCTCGAGCACCTTCGGCGAGACAAACGTACCGCGACCCTGGATCACCTTGACCTTGCGCTGCTTGGCAAGCCCGGCGAGCCCCGTCGTTAGCCGCCCGACGACCTGGTCCTTCCAGCCGCGCAGCTTGTCCAGATCGATACGCGGTGCGCCGAAGCTGACGCCGTGTTGCGCCATATCCCCGGCCTCGGCGATTACCTTGGCCGTGTGCAGCAGTGCCTTGGACGGAATGCAACCGACATTAAGACACACGCCGCCAAGCCTAGGGTAGCGTTCGACCAGGACAGTCTGCTTGCCGAGGTCAGCGGCACGAAACGCCGCCGTGTAACCGCCGGGACCAGCCCCGAGCACGAGGACCTCCGCATGCACATCGCCGCTGGCGGCAGCCGCCGGGGTTTTGGCCGGTGCTGGTGCAGGCGGCGCTGGGCTCGCATCTTTGGTCGCGCCAGGCGTGCCGGCCCCGGCGGTTTTCGCTTGCGCCTTCAGCGTCAAGATCACCGAGCCTTCGGAGACCTTGCCACCCACCTTGACCTTGACCGCTTCGACCACCCCGGCCAGCGGCGCCGGGACATCCATGGTCGCCTTGTCGCTCTCCAACGTAATCAGTGGATCCTCGATATTAACGGTGTCGTCCGGCGCGACATGCACCTCGATGATGTCCACATCCTTGAATTCACCAATGTCCGGGACCTTCACCTCAGTGATCTGGCTCATCGATAGACCTCTTAAGCTTGTTTATGAGCGACCGCGCAGGAGCGCTGGCCGCATTCTTTTATAACAGCAAGCGCCGGACATCCGTCAGCACGCGGCCGAGAAAGCCGGTGAAACGCGCCGCCTGCGCACCGTCGATCACTCGATGGTCGTAGGAGAGCGACAACGGCAGGATCAATCGCGGCACAAACTCGCCGTTGCGATAAACCGGCTGCATCCTTGAGCGCGACACGCCCAGGATTGCGACCTCCGGGGCGTTGATGATCGGGGTAAACGCGGTGCCACCGATTCCCCCGAGGCTCGAGATGGTAAAGCAACCGCCCTGCAGGTCCGTGGGGGTGAGTGCCTTGTCACGGGCACGGGCACTGACCTCGCCCAACTCTTCCGCAAGGTCATACACACCCTTCTTGTCCACGTCGCGAATCACGGGCACCACCAGCCCGTCCGGCGTGTCGACCGCCACTCCGATATGGTAGTACTTCTTGAGAATCAGGTTCTCCCCGCCCGGATCGAGCGAGGCGTTGACCTGCGGGTACGCCTTCAGCGCCGCGACCGATGCCTTGAGCAAAAAGGCGAGCAACGTTAATCTTACCCCCCTGCTTTTCGCATCTTCCTTGACCTCCTGGCGGAACGCCTCAAGCTCGGTGATGTCGGCCTCGTCGTGCTGTGTGACATGCGGCAGTAGTACCCAGCTGCGATGAAGGTGGGGACCCGCGATCTTCTTGATCCGGCTGAGCGGCTGCAGCTCGATCGCGCCGAACTTGGAGAAATCAATCTCCGGCATTGCGGGCAGCACATATCCCGCCGCCGGCGCTGCTGCTCCCGGGTGCGACAGCCGCTGCTTGACAAATGCCTGTACGTCCTGCTGCAAGATGCGTCCCTTCGGGCCCGTACCTTGCACCTGCGTAAGGTCGACGCCGAGCTCGCGCGCGAACGCGCGCACCGAGGGGCTCGCATGCGCACGCGCGGCTCCCGAGCGCTCGACCGGTGGCGGTAATGTGGGCGGCGGCGTGAGACGAGCGGCGGTGGATGGCGCTGCTGCGGGCGCGGGTGGTGTCGGTGCAGCGGCGCGTGGCACCGGCGCTTCGGCCGCGGGACCCTCGGCGACGGCGCTCGCCTCAGGCTCATTCGCGGCGGCCTGCGGCTGGGCCGCTGATTCTGCCTCGGAGACGGACTCGTCGGCTTCCAACAATGCCACTGCCACGCCCTGCGATACCTTGTCGCCGACCTTTATCTTCACCTCTTTGACAACACCGGCGTACGGCGACGGCACATCCATGGTGGCCTTGTCGGTTTCTAACGTGATGAGCGGATCTTCCACCTTGATTTGATCGCCAGGCGAGACCAATACCTCTATGACGTCGACATCCTTGAAGTCACCGATATCCGGTACCACAACTTCTTTCACGCTAGTCACGATTCCACGCCCCTTGCTTTTTTTCTTCCCGTCTCGTCGTAACCTTAACGCTACACGGTGACCGGGTCCGGTCGATCCGGATCGATATCATACTTCTTGATCGCCTCGTTGACCTTCGCTATGGGTATCATCCCCACGTCCGCCAACGCCTTAAGCGCAGCGACGCTGATGTAGTATCGATCGACCTCTAAGAACTTGCGTAGTTGCTTGCGTGTGTCACTGCGCCCGAACCCATCGGTCCCGAGGACCACATAGCGCTGCGGCACAAACGGCCGAATCTGATCGGCGAAGGACTTCATGTAATCGGAAGCGGCAATGACCGGGCCTTCCCGCCCGGCCAGACATTGCTCGATGTAGCTGACCCTGGGCTTTGCATCGGGATGCAGCATATTCCATCTCTCGAGCGCCAGCCCTTCGCGACGGAGCTCGTTAAAGCTCGTCGCACTCCATATGTCTGCAGTGACGCCGAAGTCCTTCTGCAACAGCTCGGCCGCCGCAATGACCTCGCGCAATATCGTACCGCTACCGAGCAGCTGCACGTGTGGCGTCTTTTTCTTGCCGCCTGAGGATCCGCGAAACAGGTACATGCCCTTGAGGATGCCGGGCTCCGCACCTTTCGGCATTGCCGGGTGCGGGTAGTTCTCGTTCATGGTCGTGATGTAGTAGTACACGTTCTCCTGTTCCTGGAACATTCGCCGCAGGCCTTCCTGGATAATCACGGCGAGCTCGTAAGCGAATGTCGGGTCATAGGCCACGCAGTTCGGAATCGTGGCCGCGATCAGGTGACTGTGACCATCCTGGTGCTGCAGCCCCTCGCCCGCGAGCGTCGTGCGCCCCGCGGTGCCGCCGATGAGAAAGCCGCGCGCCTGCATGTCAGCGGCGGCCCAGGCCAGGTCACCCACGCGCTGAAAGCCGAACATGGAGTAGAAGATAAAGAACGGAATCATGCTCACGCCATGATTGCTGTAAGCAGTGCCCGCAGCCATCCACGAGCACAGCGAACCCGCCTCGCTGATTCCTTCCTCGATCACCTGGCCCTTCCGGTCCTCACGGTAATACATCAGTTGATCAGCGTCCTCCGGCTTGTACAGCTGGCCGACGGATGAGTAGATCCCGAGTTGGCGGAACAACCCTTCCATGCCGAAGGTACGCGCCTCGTCGGGCACGATGGGTACCACGTACTTGCCGATGCTCTTGTCACGCGTCAGGGTGGTAAGAATACGGACGAACGCCATCGTAGTGGAGATCTCGCGATCGCCGGTGTCCTTGAGTTGTGCCTCGAATACCGACAGCGCTGGAACCGCCAGCGGCTCGGCGCGCGCACGCCGCACGGGCAAGTACCCGCCTAAGGCCTTGCGCCGCTCCATCAAGTAGGCCATCTCCGGGCTGTCTTCCGGCGGCTTGTAGAACGGTGCCTCGGCGATCTTGTCGTCGGAGATCGGGATGTTGAAGCGGTCGCGAAAGGCCTTCAGCGCCTGCTCGCCCATCTTCTTCTGCTGATGGGTGATGTTCTGGCCCTCGCCGGCCTCGCCCATGCCGTAGCCCTTCACGGTCTTCGCCAGGATCACCGTCGGCTGTCCCTCGTGCTTGACCGCGGCGGCGTAGGCGGCATAAACCTTGTGCGGATCGTGGCCGCCCCGGTTCAGGCGCCAGATGTCCTCGTCCGTCATGTTGGCGACCATGGCCTTGAGCTCGGGATATTTTCCGAAGAAGTACTCGCGCGTGTAGGCACCACCCTTCGCCTTGAATGCCTGGTACTCGCCATCGACGCACTCCTCGAAACGGTGACGCAGCAGTCCCTGAGTGTCGCGCATGATCAGGGGATCCCAGTAGGACCCCCAGATCACCTTGATGACGTTCCACCCGGCGCCGCGGAAATCCGCCTCCAGCTCCTGGATGATCTTGCCATTGCCGCGCACCGGCCCATCCAGGCGCTGCAGGTTACAGTTCACCACGAAAATGAGGTTGTCGAGTCGTTCCCTGGCGGCCATGGAGATGGCGCCAAGGGCCTCGGGCTCGTCGGTCTCACCGTCGCCGATGAACACCCAGACCTTGCGACCCTCGGTGTCGAGAATGCCGCGGTTGTGCAGGTACTTCATAAAGCGCGCCTGATAGATACCCATGATCGGCCCCAGACCCATGGAGACGGTGGGAAACTGCCAGAAATTCGGCATCAACCAGGGATGGGGATACGACGGCAAGCCTTCGCCATCCACTTCCTGGCGGAACTTGCACAAACGCTCTTCCGATAGGCGTCCTTCGAGAAAGGCGCGCGCATAGATTCCCGGCGCCGAATGGCCTTGAATGAAAATCAGGTCGCCACCGTGGGTCTCGCTGGGCGCATGCCAGAAGTGATTGAAACCCACATCGTAGAGCGTGGCGGCCGAACCAAAGCTCGCGATGTGCCCGCCGAGCTCGGTGCTGATGCGGTTCGCGCGCACGACTATGGCCATGGCGTTCCAGCGGATGAACGATCGAAGGCGCCACTCGATCGCCGGATCGCCCGGGCTGCGCTCCTCCTGCGCGGCGGGGATGGTATTAAGATAGGCAGTGTTCGCGCTGAACGGCAGGTACGCGCCGGAGCGCCGTGCCGTGTCGATCAGCTGCTCGAGCAAAAAGTGCGCGCGCTCGGGCCCCTCGCGCTCCAGCACCGCCTCCAGCGCCTCGAGCCATTCTTGCGTCTCGATCGGATCGAGATCCTGCCCTTTTGCCACGTCTAACATCTTACCCTCCGTCGCATACGGCGCGGTTCCGCCACGATTTAGAGGCTGATTGAATCCACGCCAGCACGGCTACGCCCTGCCCCTAGTGCGCGATCATACCAGCATAGCGGGCGATTGACTTTCAAGGACGCGTCGCGCTGAACGCGCGGGGCGGGGTGCAATCAGGCACCGGTCCGCGATTGTTTTTCCGCGCTCACGCGCAGCTTTTGTTTGCTGCCGGCCGGCACTCCAATCTGGGCCTGCACCACCGCCATCGCGCTCATGTTGAGCAGGCCGCGTACCGTGACCGCGTGCGTCATCACATGCGCCGGGCGCGCCGCCCCAATAAGAATAGGTCCCACCGAAACGCCACCCCCCAACCCGCGCAGTAACCCGAAGGCGATGCGCGCGGCATCCACATTCGGCATGATCAGCAGGTTCGCCTGACCGTGTAGGCGCGAGCCCGGTAGTGCGCGCCGGCGTATCTCGTCGGACAGCGCCGCCTCCGGGTGCATCTCGCCGTCGACCTCTAGATCCGGCGCGCGTGCCCGCAAGATCGCCAGCGCCGCCCGCATCTTACATGCCGAAGGTGTGTCATGGGTGCCGAAGTTGGAGTGGGACACCAGCGCGACCTTCGGCGAGAGACCGAACCGACGTACCTCCTCGGCCGCGAGAACGGTCATCTCCACAATCTCCTCCGCCGCAGGCTCTGGTGTCACGTGCGTATCGCAAATGAAAAACGTCCCAGTGGGGAGGATCAGCGTGGAAAGCGTGGACACGTCGCGAATGCCTTCGCCCTTTCCGATGATGTCGAGAATATTTTGCAGATGGCGCCGGAACGGACCGACGGTGCCGCACAGCATCCCATCGGCCTCGCCGCGTGCCACCATCAGCGCCGCGATCACGGTGTTGTGCGAGCGCACGACGGTCTGCGCTTCGCGCGGGGACACGCCGCGGCGACCCATGATCTCATGGTACTGCGCCGCGTAGCTACGGTTACGCTCGTCATCGAGCGGATTGACCAGCTCGAAGTCCACCCCAGGGCGCATGCGCAAGGCCAGATCCTGCAGCCGCTGCTCCACTACATCCGGGCGGCCCACCAGGATGGGAACAGCGATGCCCGCATCGATCACTTGCTGCACGGCTTGCAGCACGCGGCTCTCCTCGCCCTCGGCATAGATTACCCGTCTGGGATCGTTGCGTGCACGCTCAAAGATCGATCTCATCAGCAGGCCCGAGCGCACGACATGCTGCGTCAAGCGCTCGCGGTACGCCGCGAGGTCATCGATCGGCCGCGTAGCCACGCCACTGTCCATGGCGGCCCTGGCTACCGCCAGCGGGACCTCGGTAATCAGCCTCGGGTCGAAGGGCTTGGGCAGGATGTACTCGGGACCGAAACGCAGGGTCTGGCCGCCGTAGGCCGCGGCGACCACGTCCGAGGCCTCGGCCCGCGCGAGATCGGCAATCGCGTGCACACAGGCGATCTTCATCTCCTCGTTAATCGTGCTGGCGCCGACATCGAGCGCGCCGCGGAAGATAAAAGGAAAGCACAGGACATTGTTGACCTGGTTCGGGTAATCGGAGCGTCCGGTGGCGATCACCGCGTCCGCGCGCGCGACCTTGGCCTTATCGGGCAGGATCTCAGGGAACGGATTGGCAAGCGCGAGGATCAACGGCCGCTCGGCCATCGCCCGCACCATTTCCCCGGTCAAGACACCGCCGACCGACAGCCCCAGAAAAACATCGGCGTCCTGGATCGCATCCGCGAGCGTACGTGCGGCCGTCTCTTGCGCATAGCGCGCCTTGTACGGATCCATCTCCTCGGTTCGCCCCTGGTACACCACGCCTGCGATGTCCGTAACGACAATGTGCTTGCGCGGCAGACCCATGCGCACAAGCAGATCGAGACACGCAAGTGCCGCCGCGCCGGCCCCCGAGGTCACGAGCTTGACCTCGGCGATGTCCTTGCCGGTTACGCGCAGCCCGTTGAGAACCGCAGCGGTAACGGTGATGGCCGTGCCGTGCTGATCATCGTGGAACACGGGGATACGCAGGCGTTCTCTCAGCTTGCGTTCCACCTCGAAGCACTCGGGCGCCCGGATATCTTCCAGGTTGATACCACCGAAGGTGGCTTCCAGACCGGCGATGATTTCCACCAGCTTGTCCGGATCGCGCTCCTCGATCTCGATATCGAACACATTGATATCGGCGAATTTCTTGAATAAGACTGCCTTGCCTTCCATCACCGGCTTCGACGCCAGCGCGCCGATGGCGCCCAGGCCCAGAACCGCGGTGCCGTTACTGATTACCGCCAGCAGGTTGCCCCGACCGGTGAGTTGGAAGGCCTCCGTCGGATCGCGCGCGATCTCCTCGCACGCCGCGGCCACGCCCGGTGAGTAGGCGAGTGCCAGATCGCGCTGATTGGCCATCGGCTTGGTGGCAACGATGGCCAGCTTGCCCGGCGGCGGGCCACGATGGTAGGCCAGTGCGGCCTGCGCAAGCTCGTTTTCGTCCACTGTGGCGTCATAGGATTTTTGTGACATCGCATCCTCCGGGCATTACCTGCGAAGCGAACCGTTGCGCGGCCCCTGTCTTGATGACAGTGTGGATTGCTTCGCGGCTACATGATTTTCAGCTACGGCCGACGTTGCTGCTTCCGCCTCAACACCCGTCATCGCCGGCTTGCCCGTCGAACGTTATTCGCCGACCGCAATCGTTGCGGGCGGCAGCTACCGGTAAACGCACGCACGAGCGGATGCTACGCCGCGTTTTGATCTTCTGGTTTGGCAAGCAACTGGCGCAGCACAAACTGCAGGATCCCGCCGTTCTTGTAGTACTCGATCTCGTCCATGGTATCGATGCGGCACTTGAGCCGGACCGTATCCCGCGATCCGTCGGCTCGGGTGACGCGCATCTCCACATCCATGCCGGGTTTGAGTTCGTCCTGCACACCGACGATGTCGTAGAACTCGCTGCCGTCGAGCTTGAGCGTGTTACGGTCGGTACCCTCGTAAAATTCCAGTGGCAGAATGCCCATACCCACCAGGTTGGATCTATGGATGCGCTCGTACGTCTCCACCACCACCGCACGGACGCCCAACAGCCGTGGACCCTTGGCGGCCCAATCACGCGATGAGCCGGTACCGTACGCGTTGCCCGCAACCACGATGAGCGGAACGCCTTCCTGTTGATACTGCATGGCAGCGTCATAGACCGGCATCTGCTCACCGTCCGGCATATGACGCGTGATGCCGCCCGATGTTCCGGGCACCATCTCGTTACGCAGCCGGATATTGGCGAACGTCCCTCGCATCATGATCTCGTGATTGCCACGGCGCGCGCCGTAGGAGTTGAACTGCGCCGGCGGCACATCGTGTGCAATCAGATACTTGCCCGCCGGACTGTCTGCCTTGATTGTGCCGGCTGGCGAGATGTGATCGGTCGTCACGCTATCGCCCACGATGACCAGCGCCCGCGCACCCAAGATATCTCGCACGGCTTCGGGTCGCTTCGCCATATTTCCGAAAAACGGCGGGCTACGGACGTAAGTACTATCCTCCTGCCAACGGTAGGTCAAGCTCGGTGGCGTTTGTATCCGCTGCCACTCCTCGTCCCCCTCGAAGACCTTGGCATAGCGCTTGCGGAACATCGCGGCTGTCAATGAATGGTGGATGACCTCTTCTATTTCGCGTTTCGCCGGCCATAGGTCCTTGAAATACACCGGCTTGCCGCTTGTGTCTGACCCAAGCGGGTCCTTGTAGAGGTCAACGCGCATCGAGCCGGCGAGTGCATACGCGACCACGAGCGGGGGCGAGGCAAGATAGCTGGCCTTGACCTGCGGATGGATGCGTCCCTCGAAGTTGCGATTGCCCGACAGCACCGCGCAGACCACCAGATCGTTTCCTTCAATCGCTGCCGTGATGTCTTTGTCGAGCGGGCCTGAGTTGCCGATACACGTAGTGCAGCCGTAGCCCACGAGCTGAAAACCCAGATCATCAAGGGGCTCCTGCAGCCCGGCAGCCTGTAGGTAGTCCGTTACCACCTGCGAGCCGGGTGCAAGCGAGGTCTTCACCCAGGGTTTCTTCGTAAGGCCGCGGCGCAGCGCATTGCGTGCCAACAGACCAGCGGCGATCATCACCGACGGGTTGGATGTATTCGTACAGCTGGTGATGGCTGCGATGACGACATCGCCATCAGACAGCTTATGGTCTGCCTCGCCGACCGGCACCTGGCGAACTCCGCCTTTTTGTCCGAATATCCGGCTCAACGCCTGATCGAACGCCCCCGCTGCGCTCGACAGCGAGACGCGATCTTGCGGGCGCGATGGCCCGGCCAGGCTCGGCTCCACCGTGGACAGATCCAGCTCCAGCGTATCTGAGTACACCGGGTCATCGGCGTCGGCGTGCCGCCACATGCCCTGGGCCTTGGCATAGGCCTCCACCAACGCCACCCGCTGCGGGTCACGGCCGGTGAACTTGAGGTAGCGCGTGGTTTCCTGGTCGATCGGAAAGATGCCGCACGTCGCTCCGTACTCCGGCGCCATGTTCGCGATCGTGGCGCGATCCGCCAGGCTGAGATGCCCCAGCCCAGAGCCATAGAACTCGACGAACTTGCCTACCACGCCCTTGGCACGCAGCATCTGCACCACGGTCAACACCAGATCGGTCGCGGTGGCACCTTCTTTCAGCGCACCCGTTAGCTTGAACCCGACGACCTCGGGTATCAGCATGGAGATAGGCTGACCGAGCATGCCCGCCTCGGCCTCGATGCCGCCGACTCCCCAGCCGAGCACGGAAAGACCGTTGATCATGGTCGTGTGGCTGTCGGCGCCGATCACGGTGTCCGGGTAGGCAATCGCATCCTCGCCATCGTGCTCGGTCCATACCACCTGCGCCAGGTACTCGAGATTGACCTGGTGGCAGATGCCGGTCCCGGGCGGCACCACGCGGAGGTTCTGAAAGGCGGTCTGGCCCCAACGCAAGAACTCGTAGCGCTCACGATTGCGCTCGAACTCCATCGCGACGTTCTTGCCGAACGCACCACCACTGCCTGCATAGTCGACCATGACCGAGTGATCGATGACCAGGTCCACTGGCGAGAGCGGGTTGATTTTTTCGGGGTCACCGCCCATAGCGACCATGGCATCGCGCATGGCCGCCAGGTCGACCACACCCGGTACCCCGGTGAAGTCCTGCAGCAACACGCGCGCCGGACGGTAGGCGATCTCACGATCCGAGCGCCGCTGCTCGCTCCACGCCACCAGCGCCTTGATGTCATCAACGCTGACGGAGCGCCCGTCTTCGTTTCGCAACAGGTTCTCGAGCAGCACCCGGAGAGAAAACGGGAGCCGCGATATATCGCCAAGACCAGCATCCTGCACCGCTTGCAGGCCATAATATATGTAGCGCTTGCCACCCACCTCCAGTGTGCGGCGGGCCCCGAGAGAATTCCGGCTGTTTGCGCCCATGCTGCTCTCCTTCAAGACGTGCTGGCAAGTGTTGCGGGGTGACCGTGTACGTGCGCCTGCGCGCGCGAAACGCACCCGGCCGTTACTAGCATACCATTTCTAAAGCAAACCACCGTCGTTCGCAATGGCTTGCGAGTAAACCCGTGAAATATCGAGGGCCACTCCGAATATCGTTTCACGCCTACGTCCCGATAGCGGCCCCGGCATTACTGCACATTATGGTCGCCGCGCAAAGACCTTGTCAAAAACAGCCTCGAGCCTGCGATTGGTGCCCCGGATCTGCTCCATCACCTGCCTGGCCCAGTCGAAATACTCGCGCCTGCGGCCCAGATCCCAGGAGGCCGGCGGGCTGTTCAGCATATCGCGCAGATTGCAGATCTTGTCTGCAAGCTTGACCAGTCGCGCGCTGTGACTGGCATCGGCCGAGCGCTCGACTTGCAGTCGTCTGCGATCCGCCTTGTCGAGCCGGGTGTCGTCGGTGACCTCGAGCACGATGTCGCAAATTCCCTTGCCAAACTCGTGCTCGATCTCGCTCGCGTGGGTCTCGGTATCTTCGATCGTATCGTGCAGCAGTGCCGCCGCGATGACGCGCGCATCGCTCACACCGCCCTCGTGATACAGCACATGCGCTACGGCAATCGGATGGTTGATGTAGGGCGATGCCTTGACGTCCTTGCGACGTTGGTCCCGATGCTTGTGGGCGGCAAAGGCGAGGGCCTGGATTATAAGACCGATGTCGTCCGCGCCGGCCGCGAACGTGCTCGGGCGCGAGATGGGTTGTGTGCTCATCGACTCCTTATATATAGGTAAACGCGCCGCTTCGGAGCGGCATTGATCAGCATGCACCCTGCCCCGGTGTGCTCATGCGCGCGGGAGCAAGGAAGATAGCCTGACCTTGGCGGGCTGGCAGCTGGCTGAGGGTATAGAAAACTTGTTAGCGGCCCGGCCTGACCGACGCTATATGGCCTTCACCCTGAACCGGCCCCGGATCGGAAAGCTCAATATGCCTTGCTGCCTGCGCAGCTCGCGCACATAGAGTTTGGCCGCGCGGTAGCCCAGTCTAAAGGAACGCCGCAAGTATTCAACCTTGCTAAGCCGGCCACCCTTCAGCACATGCTCAAAACCGGCACAAAAGCGCTTCTGTCGCAGAAATACAGGCACCTCAATGCCCACGTCTTGTGGTCTGGGATAGTAATAGGACATCACATCTCTCCACTTTTGCCGATATCGCTTTTTTTGACCGCCCTACAATTATTTTGTAGCAAAGATCTCCCCGGCCTGCAGGAAACTGCCACAAATAACCCCAAATCAAATACTGCTCGTCGTGGCTAGCCGGGCAACGCCGAGCGAGCAAACACCGCCGTAGCGTGCGCCCTTTGCGTGTTGCCGCAGCGTCGATGTTAAACCCATGTTCCCGACAACTGTCTTTCTTTGCATATAACTAGCAGCTAAAGTTAGCTTTAGAGATGGCATGGTGGCCTTGTGTGGCGCAAGCGCGGTTTTCTGCAAGTTGAACCCCACCGCGAGCCCTTTGCTTCCTACCCGACCCCCTGCTCCACTCGATTGAAGACGCGCCAAAGCCGTATGACCACCTTGAAGAGGACGACAACCATGGGCATCAGAGCACTGCTGGGTTTTTCTCTGCTCTCGCTTGCTATTTCCACCTGGGGAGCGGAGCAGACGACGATTAAGACCGATCACGAGAAGTTCAGCTACGCCATCGGCTACCAGATCGCCGAGAGCGTGAAACGACAGGGTCTGGACGTGGATGTGAATGCGTTGGTGCAGGCAATACGCGACGATCTTGGCGGAACCTCGCTCAAAATTTCGCTCGACGAGATGCGGGCCGCGGTGGTGGCCTATCAGCAAGAGGTCACGCAGGAACTCGCGCAAAAAAATCAGCAGACCGGAGATGCGTTCCTGGCGGAAAACAAGAAAAAGGACGGGATCGTGGAGACGGCAAGCGGCTTACAGTACCAGGTCATGGAGCCGGGCAAAGGCAAGAAACCCACGACAACTGATATCGTCGTGGTCCATTATCGTGGTTACACGATCTCCGGTAACGAGTTCGACAACTCGTACGCACGAGGCGAGCCGGCAACGTTCCCGGTCACCAGCATCATCGACGGTTGGCAAGAGGCACTCCAACTGATGCAGGAGGGGGCAAAGTGGAAGGTCTTCATCCCATCGATGCTGGCTTACGGCGCCAAAGGGGCGGGCGACGACATCGGCCCGAATGAGACCTTGATCTTCGAGATCGAGCTGGTCGAGATCAAGCAATAAGCCGTCCCATCGCCAAAGATGGGTGCGGCACGCTCCGCATCGTCAACTCCGACCAGACTCGGGCCGTGTTTGCTGCGCCATGCGTTCGCGCCGATCCAGCCACGCCTCCAGCCCCTGCGTGTTGAGCTCGACATCGGTCGCGAGCAGCTCCCCGCAGCGCTCGGTCGTCAGAGCGCAGCCATGGGTGCGCAGCCCGTATAGAAGCTGGTCCAGCATGCGTTGTTGAATGCGTACGCGGCGCTCGGGACTGTCGCCCGCCGCCGCTATCGCGATGTCGACAAAGACCTGGATACTCTCGCGTAACTTTTGCGCCAGCGCGGGCACGTTTGCCACACCACCGAAGTGCGTGAGATACATCCGTTGCGGGCTGTAGGAAAGCAAGCGATCGAGCGTATGGAACCACGCATCGGGGTCAAACTGCGGGGGGGTGGTGGTGGCAAAGATAAACGGCCCGTTGTCGGTGTCGAATTCGCGGTAGGAGATACCGAAGGTATCACCAACAAAAAAACCACGGCTCTCCGCATCATAAATGCAGAAGTGATGTCGCGCATGCCCAGGGCTGTCGATAAACTCCAGTGGCCGGCCGTTTAGCTCCAGCTTGAACCCATTCGCGGCCTCGACCACGCGTTGCGCCGGGACCGGCACCACCTCGCCGAAGCGCTGGCGGAATCCCGCCTCGCCGTACACCGCGCTCGTGCCTGCGATAAGCCGCGTGGGGTCAATCAGATGCGGTGCTGCGCGCGGATGGGCGACCAGGCGTGCGTGAGAAAGCTGGCGCATGAGCTCACCGGCGCCGCCGGCGTGGTCAAGGTGGGCATGGGTGGGTATCACATAGTCAACGTTGGTGCGCGCTATCCCATAGTGATCGAGGGCTTGTAAGAAGCGCGGCACGCAATGATAAGTCCCGGTATCCACAAAGGCAGCGTGATCGCCGGCCTGGATCAGGTACACCGCCGCCAGATTAGGGCGGTCGTAACCCGTGTCCACGCGCACGATGTTGTGGTCAAGCTCTTGGCAGAAATCCAGGCTCATGGCTCACGCTGTTGGCGGCGAAAAGGTATCAGAGAATAACTATGGTAACAGAGATCCAAAACCGGAAACTTAGCAGGCCGCTTTCCCGAAGCAGCCTGCTTGAGCAGTACCCGATGGCATCCCACATCCGACCACGAACCCCAGCCGGGCATCCTGGGCGCTAAAAACTGTTCACTAAAGCACAGGTTGCTGGGTAACGGGAGATCTACGCAGCGTTAGTGGTCGGGTGGAGCAAAGCAAAAATCTTGCTTTTTGCTTTGTGAACTGAAAAAACCACGGTAGGCACTGCCCCATAAGCTCCGACCATAACCCAGTACATGAAGAGCATTTATTTCTGAGACCGTTGCAAGCAGGGGTGCTGGCGCCGAGCCTACAGGGGTGCGGCCGAGGATAGAAAAGCGCCAGTGGCACTTTTCCGGTCGAACGGGCTCGCCACGGGTGAGCCGGAGATTTTCCAAGGCTCCGGAGGGTGAGCCGGGATCAGGCGAGCGTCCGGTGGAAGCTGGTCCCGGCCGACGCCCAAGCGACG
>VRUB01000216.1 GCA_019456345.1 Nitrospira sp.
GGTGTTTCAATTTGGGGCACTCGCGCTGCGGGTCTGCTCTGTGGCGTCGGCCAGCAGCAACATTTTATTCGCAGCGTCGCGTGGCCTAGCATGCGGGGTAACTGGTGGGCGATGCAAGGTTCGAACTTGCGACCCCTGCCGTGTGAAGGCAGTGCTCTCCCGCTGAGCTAATCGCCCGGTCTGCTCGGATTTTAACAGGGCGAAGTCGGCGCGTCACCGGCGAGCCGCGTGACATGCCAGGCTGCAACCGCCGTTGTTTTTCATTACTATACAGTCGCGTAAAACCACCGGCGCTCAAGCGCCTGGCAATAAGCCTATGACCGTCCGCACCCGTTTTGCCCCTAGCCCGACCGGCTATCTGCACGTCGGCGGCGTACGCACGGCGTTATTCTGCTGGTTGTACGCGCGCAAGCACGGAGGAAACTTCGTGCTGCGGATCGAGGATACGGACCTGCAGCGGTCCACAGCGGAGTCGGTCAATGCGATTCTCGAAGGTATGACCTGGCTGGGCCTGGAGTACGATGAAGGCCCGTTTTACCAGACCGAGCGGATGGAACGCTACCGCGCCGTCATCCAACAACTGCTCGAGGAAGACAAGGCCTACCATTGCTACTGCTCCAAGGAGGAGCTGGAGACCATGCGGGCCGAGCAGCTCGCGCGCAAGGAAAAGCCAAGATACGATGGGCGCTGCCGCAGCCGCAAGGGGCCGGCACCTGCGGGCGTGGCGCCCGTGGTTCGCTTCAAGAATCCCGTTTCAGGCAGCGTCGTCGTCGATGACTTGATCAAAGGCCGCGTGGTGTTCAACAATGCAGAGCTCGATGACCTGATTATCGCGCGATCCGACGGTAGCCCAACCTACAATTTCACGGTTGTTGTCGACGACATGGACATGAAAATTTCCCACGTGATTCGTGGCGATGACCATCTCAATAACACACCACGCCAGATCAATATTCTAACCGCGCTCGGAGCCACGCTACCGCGGTATGCCCACGTGCCCATGATCCTGGGGCCGGACGGCCAGCGCCTGTCCAAACGACACGGCGCGGTCAGCACCATGCAATTTCGAGATGAGGGCTATCTGCCGGAGGCGCTGCTGAACTATCTGGTGCGGCTCGGATGGTCTCATGGCGATCAGGAAATATTCTCCATCGATGAAATGATAGAGCTGTTCGACATCACCGATGTCCAGCGCTCGGCCGCCTCGGTTAATCCGGATAAGCTGTTGTGGTTGAACCAGCATTACATCAAGACCTGTGACCCGGCGCATGTTGCGCACCATTTGAGCTGGCACATGGGGCGACGCGAGGTCGACCCCACCGATGGGCCCGATCTCGTTGAAGTGGTCAAGGCGCAACGTGAACGGGCCAAGACCTTGGTGGAGATGGCCGAAAACAGTGCCATTTTCTATCGCGATTTCGATAGCTATAACGAGAAAGACGCGGCCAAGCATCTGAAGCCGGAAAACGCCGAGCTGTTGAGGGGCTTGCGAGAACGACTGGTAGTGCTGCCCGACTGGACGGCGGAGGCCGTCCACGAGGTGATTAATCAGACCGCCGAGGAGTACGGGCTCAAGCTTGGCAAGGTCGCCCAGCCGGTGCGTGTCGCCGTGGTGGGCCGTGCCGTATCGCCACCGATTGACATCACGCTGGCGCTGCTGGGACGCGAGCGTACGCTGGCGCGGCTCGATGCCGCGCTCGAGCACATAAGCAGGCGGACCGCCGGTGCGGCTTGACCGTATAGCGGGCAGGACGGTAAAGTACCGCCCCTTCGCGGGGCCATAGCTCAGCTGGGAGAGCGCTTGCATGGCATGCAAGAGGTCGGCGGTTCGATCCCGCCTGGCTCCACCAATTTGCTAAGGACTAGAGACTGAGGGCTGAGGTCGCAGATCAGGACGTAATATACGATGCTTCAACGCTCAGTCCTTTAGGCTTGAGTTTTGACCGCGGCTCACGAATCACGACTCACGGTTCACGAATCTGTCCCCATCGTCTAGTCGGCCTAGGACACAGCCCTTTCACGGCTGCAACAGGGGTTCGAATCCCCTTGGGGACGCCATACTTATGCGTGTTGGTGCGAGCAATGCCCCGAGCTGTGTCTCGCCCTCAACACGCCAGCTGTTAGGTTCGACGGGTATGAAACGGATAGGCGCGGCCAAGAGCGTGCCCAATGCCTGGCGCGCTAGCGTCACGTCACTATAGAGCAGGTCGCGAAACCTTCCCAGATGCTCGCGTAGATCCCGCTTGATCCGTCGCAGTTCCTGTGCCGTCGGTGCCTCGAGCCGGTGTGTCGCTAACTGCTGTTCCAGGTCTTCGGTCTGTTTCTCCCGCTTTGTGATTTCTGTTAGTACCGACTGCGGCGCGCGTCCGTCGGCGGCGAGCCGCAATAGATTGTCGAGTTCACGTCGCAGTCGCCTAATCTCAGTTTCGATACCCGCCGCTCGCACCGGCGCTTGTTTGCGCTGCTCGGTCAACATGGCAAACGCCTTATCGATAGTTGCGGCAACGACCGCCGGGGTGAGGACCTGTCGTTCAATGGCGCCAAGCACTTTGTCCTCGACCTCGCTAAGGCGAATCTTGCGCGTGTTTTGACACACCGTCGCGCCGCGGTTGTGCCGGTAGGAGCAGAGATAGTGCGGCACGCGCCGGCGCGTGCGCTCGGTGCCGTGGGTGAGCGTCGTGACCACCATATTCCCGCCACACGGTTCGCAGCGCATGAGCCCGCTGAGCAAGTACTTGGCGGGGCGGCCGCTCTGTGGCCGGCCCCAAGCGTTACCCTTCGTGCCGCGAAGATAGCTCGCCCTGGCTGTCTTGCGTCGTTGCTGCACGGCCTGCCACAGCTTGGGTTCGATGATGCGAAGGTGCGGCGCGTCAATCAGGAGGTGCTCATCTTGCTTGAGACGCGTCTTAGTCCCGTGACGGTAG
>VRUB01000217.1:0-2541 GCA_019456345.1 Nitrospira sp.
GATCACCCCGCCCACGACCAACGGCAGCACCACCAGCCCGCACAGCGCCATGAGCGCCAGCTGGCGGTGGGAAAGGCTCAGAATTCGACCCTTTCGTATGCCCTCGGGAACCAAGATAATATTCATGCCTTTACATTTATAGTCTGTAGGGCCGGCGCCGTCCATCGCGCTCGTCGGACCAGAGAGCAAGAAATATGGCTAAAATGGGTGCTAGAAGGCTCGCTAACTACCTGTCAGATGAGATATTTGCCCGGTTAGGGCGCGAGCTCGAGTGGCTGCAGATTCTGGAACGGGTATGGACTGCACGTGTGGCATCCCCGCTTTCATCACACACACGCCCCGTCAGTTACCGATCCGGTCGTCTGATCGTGCACGCGGAATCTTCGGTCTGGGCCAATCGCCTGCGCCATCAAAGGGCGGGCGTGATTGCGGCGGTGCGGGAAGAGCCCGTGCTCGAGGGTCTACTCGAGCTGACGGTGCGCGTCGCTCCCTCCGGAGCGGTCCGTGAGACCGCAATACCGCGCCGGGCCGCGAAAACACCGGGTCGGTTGTCGGAATCTGCGGCTGCCCTCATCAAAGCGATGGCAAGCGACGTTCAGGATCCCGAGCTGCGCTCAGCATTGGAAAGGCTTGCGTCCCACCCGGGCAAAGAGCGGCGTGACCGGTCTTGATTCGCTATCCTGCGGCGGCATCAGTGGCTATGATTATTCTCATTCCATGCAAGCTGCCCAGTATTTTCAGCGACCGCCGCAGGCGCGAGCCGTGGGGCTAAACAAAACGCGCGCCATCTCGGCCACGGGTTTGCGCTTGTTTGTTCTCGGGGCCACCTGTGTTGTCGCCGTGGCGTGTACATCGGTGTCCCCGACACAGCCCGATGAGCGCGCCCCACAGCCGCCACCCGCGACCGAAACACTACCGCCTGCCACCACCACCGAGGCCCCGCGTGACGAGCCCGGACCCGTCATCGCCACCCCATCCGGTGAGGCCGCCCCGCCAGCTGGAGAAGCCGCACCCCCTCAGCCAAATGCACCGAAGGTAACGGCCCCGCCACCCGCTCGCGAGCTGCGCATCAGCGCGGTCGGCGATATCATGCTTGGGGGCAGTGCCGCGCCCGAGCTCGCGAAGCTTGGCTACGATTATCCCTTCGCCGAGGTTCGCCGCGTTTTTCAGGAATCTCACGTGGTGTTCGGCAATCTGGAAGGGCCGTTGACCGATGCGGGACTGCCCGAGCCCGGTAAGCGCTACGTGTTTCGCTCACCGCCCGCGCGCGTGGCACCAGCGCTGGCAGCCGTCGGCTTCAATGTCGTCGCCCTCGCCAACAACCACACGATGGATTATGGGGTGGAGGGTCTGCGACAGACAATGGCGGCCCTGCAATCAGCAGGAATCCAATTCGTGGGCGCGGGGGAGAATTTACGCAAGGCCCGAGACCCGGTGATCATTAAGGCGGGGGGTCACAGCGTTGCCTTCCTGGCATACTCGCTTACTTTTCCCGAGAACTTCTGGGCACGTAACGACCGGGCTGGTACTGCATTCGGACACCGTGAGCATATTCGCGCGGACGTGACGGCGGCCCGTGAGCGCGCCGACGTCGTGATCGTGTCATTTCACTGGGGCCGAGAAATCACAACGGCGCTGCGCGCGTACCAGCCGCAACTAGCACGCACCGCGATCGATGCAGGTGCGAGCGTCGTGCTGGGTCATCACCCGCACATTCTCCAGGCGATCGAGCTCTACAAAGGTGGCGTTATCTTATACAGTCTGGGAAATTTTGCGTTCGGTTCATACAGCCGAAATGCCTCACGCAGTATGATTGCGCAACTCAAGATCCAGAACGCCCGGTTAATCGAAGTAAAGCTGGTGCCCATCAATGTCAATAACATCGAGGTCGTGTTTCAGCCGAGGCTGTTGTATGCGGACGATGCGAACGAGGTTATTGAAGGCCTGCGCCGATTATCAGAGCCATTGGGCACAATTATTACCAACCACAAGGGTGTCGGCCTTGTTGTACTGAAGGAAAACAAGGGCCAACGAAGGCTGTCTAAGAAAAATGATGCGCGCGACATTCACAATATCCTACCTTGATCTACCGGGACGGTGGAAAACTGTTTCCAGCATCCCGGTAATATCACATGTGATTCGCGAACCGTGATACCATCTTCCGCTAACCGCTATCATCCTGCACACAGGAATTGAGCGACTTGCCATACACGGCATCGTTGAAGTTCAACGCGCCGCCATTGACGAGCTGACATTTTGATGATGCGCCCTTTCGAGCTTTTTGTCGGATTGCGTTACACGCGCGCTAAACGACGTAATCTTTTTATATCGTTTATTTCTCTAATCTCTATTTTGGGGATGGTGGTTGGCATTGTGGCGTTGATCACCGTGCTGTCCGTGATGAACGGCTTTGGCAATGAGTTACGCAGTCGCATCTTGGGTTTTGTGTCTCATGTCACGGTTACGGGCTCAGAGGGTACTTTAAGCGACTGGCGTGGCGTGGCAGAGGAACTCGGCCCAATTCCTGACATCGTTGGTTAT
>VRUB01000217.1:2551-2922 GCA_019456345.1 Nitrospira sp.
GTGCGCGGCGTGCTGCCCGCGGAAGAGCCTCAGGTCTCTGACCTGGATCAAAAGATGGCAGTAGGGAGCATGAAAAACTTGCGACCGAGTGAGTACGGTATCATTCTCGGCCAGGCGCTCGCGTGGAAGTTGGGTGCCACGATCGGCTCGCGCGTGTCACTGGTTACGCCACAAGTGCTTTTTACGCCCGTGGGGGTGCTGCCCCGTTCCAGGCGCTTCACGGTCGTCGGTATCTTCAATGTCGACATGTATGAGTACGATAGTGGGTGGGCGCTGATCCATATAAGGGATGCGGCAAAACTCTATCGCCTGCCTGACCAGGTCAGCGGATTGCGTTTGAAGCTCGATGATCTCGACTTGGCGCCACTGGT
>VRUB01000043.1 GCA_019456345.1 Nitrospira sp.
CATCCCTGGGGTCGTAGCTCCTGCATCCCTGCAGTCGTCCTCCATCCATGGAGTCGTCCATCCATGGAGTCGTGCGTGCTGCGCGTTTGTGCCAGTGCGTACGTACGGATTATTGCGGACCGTTGCTCAGCTTTTCGTACAAATTGATCAGCATCCCCGCTGTGGCGCCCCAGATGTGGCGCTCCCGGTACTCGATGACATGGTAGGTCTGCTGGGCGCCTTTATAGAACATCGATTTGCGGCGATGGTTGCGCGGGTCCAGCACGAAGCTCAGCGGCACTTCAAAAATATCGGCGACCTCGAACTTGTCCGGCGCCAGCGTAAACCCCGGAGACACAATGCCCACAACGGGGGTAATGAGGAACCCGGTACCGGTCTCATAGAGATCGAGATAGCCGACCACCTCCACGAACTCGGGAGTAAGTCCGATCTCCTCCTCGGTCTCCCGCAGTGCGGTCGCCATCGGGCTTTCGTCGTGCGCCTCGATCCGGCCTCCGGGAAAACTTATCTGCCCGGCGTGGTCGTGCAGATGCTTTGTGCGTTGCGTGAGTAGCAGAGTCATACCGCCGGGGCGCTCGACAAGCGGGACCAGTGCCGCCGCCGGTATCAAGGCGCGGCTTGCTTCGGCGTCGGAGAGAGGCTTGAGGTCGCCGACACGCGCGGGACCGTTCGCGGTTCCGGCGCGGCTCGATTTCGCCAGGCGATTTACCACAAGCTCGCGCATATCGGATTATCTCTCACGCCGATGGCCTGACACCGGACACGTATGGGCGAAGCGTTTATACATGACACAGTTCCGCGCTGTCAGCGGCCAGCTTTCTCCTCCTGCGCCTCGACCGCTGCAATCGCCGCCATGTTGATGATCTCGTCCACCTCGGCCCCGCGTTGCAGTACGTGCACCGGTTTGCGCAAGCGCGTCAGGATCGGTCCGATCGCCTCGGCGCCCCCCAGCCGTTGCATGAGCTTGTAGGCGATGTTGCCCGCGTCCAGGGTCGGAAAGACCAGCACATTGGCCGGTGACTTGAGCGTGCTGAACGGATAGGTCTCGGTGAGGATTTCCTCCACCACCGCCGTATCGGCTTGCATCTCGCCATCTACGATCAGCGCCGGTGCGCGTTTACGCACCAGCTCGGTGGCCAGCCGCACCTTCTCCGTCAGTGGATGGTGGGTGCTGCCGAAATTGGAGAACGAGAGCATGGCGACGCGTGGCTCAACATTGAACCGGCGCGCGACCTCGGCCGCCTCGATGGCAATCTCTGCCAGATCCTCCGCGGTGGGCTCGATATTGACCGTGGTATCGGCGAAGAACTTGACATCATTCTTGAAGATCATCATGTAAACGCCCGCTACCTTGTGAGTGCCGGGACGGGTGCGGATGATCTGCAGCGCCGGGCGGATGGTAGAGGAGTAATGCTGGGTAAGGCCGGCAACCATGGCGTCGGCATCACCCATATTCACCATCATGGACCCGAACACGTTATGGTCAGCCATAAGTACCCGCGCCTCGCTGAGTGTGACACCGCGGCGGTTGCGAAGTTTGTACAGCTCGTCCACATAACGGTCGAACTGGGGGGCGGCGCGCGGTGAGACCACCGACACACCCGACAATTCCATGTCCAGCTCTTTAATTCTTGCCTCGATGATATCCGATCGTCCCAGCAGGATCGGGCGGGCAATGTTTTCGTCAATCAACACCTGGCTGGCGCGCAGAATCTTATCCTCTTCGCCCTCCGGGAACACGATGCGCTTGGTCTGTTTCTTGGCGCGCGCAATAACGCCACCCATAACCTCGCGGCTGCGGCCGAGACGCGACGCCAACTGATGACGGTACTCGTCCATATCGATCTCGATGCGTGCCACGCCGCTGTCCATAGCTGCCTGCGCGACCGCAGGCGAAACCCAGGTAAGCACGCGCGGATCGAACGGTTTGGGAATGATGTACTCCGGCCCGAAGCGCAATCTGTCTATGCCGTAGGCGCGCATCACCGAGTCCGGCACGTCGCGCTTGGCGAGGTTGGCCAACGCGTGCACGGCGGCGATCTTCATTTCTTCGTTGAAACGGCGTGCCCGCACGTCCAGGGCCCCGCGGAATATGAACGGGAAGCCGAGCACATTGTTTACCATATTCGGATAGTCTGAGCGCCCGGTCGCCATGATCACATCGCTCTGTGCTGCCTTGGCATCTTCATAGGTGATCTCGGGGTCGGGATTCGCCATCGCCATGATAATGGGCCGCTCGTTCATAGAGGCCACCATTTTCCTGGTGACTACCCCGGCGACCGACACGCCAATGAATACGTCGGTACCCTTCATCGCATCGGCCAGGGTGCGAAGCGATGTGTCCGACGCCAGGCGCGCCTTATATGGGTTCATGCCTTGTTCGCGCCCTTTGTAGATGACTCCCGCGGAGTCGCACATAATCATGTTTTCCCGCCGCACGCCGAGATCCGCGAACAGCTCGGCACAGGCAATCCCGGCCGCGCCGGCACCGTTGTAGACCACGCGCACCTTGGATATGTCCTTGTCCGCAACCTCAAGCGCGTTCAGCAGGGCGGCGGCCGTAATGATGGCGGTTCCATGCTGGTCGTCATGGAAAACCGGGATGTTCATCGATTCGCGCAGCTTTTCTTCGATGTAAAAGCAGTCCGGTGCCTTGATGTCCTCCAGGTTTATTCCGCCGAAAGTCGGCTCCAGCGCCTGCACGACCCGGATCATTTCGTCGGGGTCGGACGAGCCCACCTCGAGATCGAAAACATCGATGTCGGCGAAGCGTTTGAACAGCACCGCCTTTCCCTCCATCACGGGCTTGGCGGCCATCGGGCCGATATTGCCAAGGCCAAGCACGGCAGTGCCGTTGGTGACGACAGCGACCAGGTTGCCCCTGATCGTGTAATTGAATACGTTCTCCGGGTCGGCGTAAATCTCGAGACAGGGCGCCGCCACGCCGGGGCTGTAGGCGAGCGCTAGATCCCGCTGCGTCCGGGTTGGTTTGGTGGGCGTTATCTCGATCTTCCCCCGGCGCCCACCGGAGTGGTATTCGAGTGCTTCTTGTTTTCGGATCACGATGAAATGCCTCTCGGGTGCTCTGTGCCTGTCAGGATCGGCAACCGCCTTATTAGTAAAGAATACGGGGATCGTCGACAGCGGTGCCCTGTCTGCGTTTGCCCCGTCTTATTTAGTTCATCGTAGGCGGATTGTGTGCCAGCGACAAGCGGATCTCACCCGTATGGAGCAATGGCGGGCCGCCCGCCGTTTGCATCCTCGCGGACCACCCGAGCGGCCGCCGTGGAGTCGGGGACAGGTGGGCAGCGTGGACGGATTCTTTTACAGCGCCGCAGCTATCCAGCGGCCACGGCCGCGGGGCGGCGCCTCAGGGCGAGTGTCTTGTAACTCGGGGTCGAACGATAAGCGGCGGGTGCAGTTGCGAAGCGCGTCCGCACGGGGCCGCTGGCAAACGTTACATGTACATAGGCGAGCACTGGCTTGCCAGCAATATGTGCAGCTCATTAAAGGGGGATGTTTTGCCGTGCTGGTCGAGGTAATCGGCCTGAGTGCGATAGGCTTGTGGCTCGAGCATCCGCATGCACTGAACCGATTTGTCCTGGCTGTGGTGGTACTGGAGGTAGTGGACGAGCTCATGGACAAGCACGGCCCTGCCTTTAACCGTGCTGACATCAACGCTGTCCAGCAGGTAGATGTTTCCATCCTTGAAGTTGTAAAGCCCCGCTACGCTGACGTTGTCGACATCGATATCCCGAGGCCGGTCATCCTGGTAGAGAATCTGCACCAGCTCGTCGCGATGTACCCGCACCACCCCCGGCGCGTGGGAGCCGTCATAGGCCAATGGCGTATGGCTGCTGATCCACATCAATAACGCGACTGTAAGCTCTTTCATGGTCCTGTACCTCGCTATCTGCGGCGGCACAAACCGGTTTTACGCGGCAAGCTGCACTTACAGGAGGGTATTGCAATATACATGCCAGCGGCTGGCACCCTGTCGCAGATATCATGCGGCGAGGTTCGGTAGTAACATGGGCTCGCGACACACACGCCGCCATGCAGGTGAACGGGCCGCCCGGGCTGGTGCACCCATGGCCTTGCCTGGTAGCACGCGCGGGCGTCAAGATTGGTTGGAGATCAAAAAGGAGAGAAAAATTGGCGAAAGCGATTCGAATACACGAGACCGGTGGACCCGAGGTATTACGCTGGGAAGACGTCGACGTCGGTGAGCCGGGGGAGGGCCAGGTGCTGGTGCGCCAGGACGCAATCGGCCTCAACTACATTGATGTTTACTTCCGCACGGGTGCTTATCCAAACCCGGGTCTGCCGTTTGTTCCGGGGATGGAAGGCGCCGGCACGGTCAAGGCGATCGGACCGAACGTGAAGGATTTCAAAGTCGGCGATCGGGTTGCCTACGGCATTGGTGCGATCGGCGCCTACGCCGACGTGCGTCTGGTCCCGGCAGACCGGCTGGTGCACTTACCCGACGAGATCGACAGCAAGACAGCCGCCGCAATGATGCTCAAGGGTATGACTGCGCAGTATCTGCTGCGCAGTACCTATCAGGTGAAGCCCGGGGATACCATACTATTCCATGCGGCTGCGGGCGGCGTGGGGCTGATTGCCTGTCAATGGGCTAAGGATCTGGGGGCCACCGTGATCGGCACCGTCAGTTCCGAGGAAAAGGCCAAGCTCGCCACCGCCCACGGCTGCGACCATCCGGTGATCTATACGAAGGACGATTTTGTGAAAAGGGTGCGCGAGATCACTCATGGCGAAGGCGTGCCGGTGGTGTACGATTCCGTAGGTAAGGACACTTTCATGCGCTCGCTCGAGTGCCTGCGGCCACGCGGAATGATGGTCGGCTTCGGGCAGTCATCCGGGGGCGTGCCACCGCTCGACATCGGAATCCTGAGCCAGAGCGGATCGCTCTACCTGACGCGGCCGACGCTGATGACCTACGCCTCGAAGCGGGAGGATCTCGTGGCCAGGTCGCAGGAGCTGTTCGAGGTGGTGGGGCGCGGGGCGGTCAAGATCGAGGTGCGGCAAACATTTCCGTTGAAAGATGCGGCGGAGGCCCATCGCGCGCTCGAGGCACGTCAGACCACGGGCTCAACTGTGCTGTTGCCTTAGAAGCGCTCTGAACAAGGGTGGCCCATCGGTCTTGGCGCTGGTAGCACGGGTAGCAACGGGCGGCCCGGGCGCTGCGCGCGTCGCCGTACGCCGAAACCCACGACACGCTGTAATAGAAAACAGATCTATCTGGAGTGGAGATATGACAATTAAAGTAGGTGACAAGATTCCAAACGCCACGCTACGGTACATGACGGCCGAAGGCATCAAGACCATCACGACGGATGAGCTCTTCAAGGGCAAGCGCGTGGTGTTATTCGCGTTGCCCGGTGCATTCACGCCGACATGCTCGAAAGCGCACCTGCCCGGCTTCGTGGTCAATGCGGATGCCATCAAGGAAAAGGATGTCGACCGGATAATCGGCCTTTCGGTCAATGACGCCTTCGTCATGGACGCGTGGGGCAAGGATCAGAATGTCGATGACAACATCTTGATGTTGGCCGACGGGAGTGCGGAGTTCACCAAGGCGGTGGGGCTGGATGATGATCGCAGTGGTATCGGCATGGGAGTGCGCTCGCGGCGCTACGCGATGGTGGTCGAGGACGGAGTCGTCAAGGCCCTGAACGTGGAGGAGCCCGGCGAGTTCAAAGTCAGTAGCGCAGAGGCGATCCTGGGGCTGCTGTAGTGACGATAGGATCGGGTCGCAACACGTTGTATATATAGTTGCACATGTTCCTCGTAAGAGCTGTGGCTCGCCATGGCTGTTGTTCAGCCAGACCTGCGGCTATCCGCTGGTCCACAAGCGATCTGGCGTAGGGCAGCCGGTAGTCTGGTGGCGCTGCGCGGCGGCGTCTGTGCCGTCAACGGGCGCGACTCTCAATCCGGCTATCATTGCTTTCGCCCCATGCTGGCGCCACTGGCCAATGGCAAGCGTTTTTTACCCGTCAACTTGGTCGTACCGCAGCCGTAACCCGACAACCGTGATGACAAAGCTGACAGCGCGGCACGCACTGCGCGCACACCCTTGTTCAGCGTAAAAGCGCCTTGAACTGCAACCGCACTACGCTGATGGCGCCCCGTTGGTGAGCAGGGCGACGAAGCATTGGCCGAGCGGGATGTAGTCGGAGTTGGGTAGCGAAAAGAACCGCAGAAAATCGGCGGTGATCATCATGCCCACGATGTACGCATCCAGAAACATCTGGCTGGCCGGGTGGAGGCCAGCGGGAAAATCACACAGCAGCTGCGCAACGAGAGGGTTCATCGCAATAATCCCCTAAAACTTTCATGTGCTTTAAAACATAGCAGACATTACCGCCAGCTGACGCACGCGCGCTGTGAGCCGAAGAAGCGGGCATATTTTGTGTGCTGCAGAAGTTGCAGGGCCTAAAGCGATCGTTTAAGGTGGGCTCCGGGATTTCCCATAGACCGAATTCGGCGCGCCATAGAACACTAGAGCAATAAGGCGCACCGACGGCTCCGCCTGAGGCAGAGCGAACAACCATTGGAGGGCGTACCCATGGCTAAGAAGCGTAGGGGCAATCTGCACCCCGCCATCCCCGAGCTGGCGGAGGAGCTCAGGCAAGGCAAGATCGGCCGTCGCGATTTTCTGCGCACCGTGACCCTGCTTGGCATGTCGGCCACGGCGGCTTATACCCTGGCCGGCAAGATCACCGGCAAGCTGCTCATGCCAACCGCGCAAGCGGCGATGGCGAAGAAAGGCGGCGTGCTTAAAGTATCCATGCGGGCGCAGGAGATTACCGACCCGGCGACTTTCGATTGGAACGAAAAATCGAATGTGTCGCGGCAATTCCTGGAGTACCTGACCATCACCGGGCCGGACAACATCACGCGGCCCTATCTCTGTGAGCGCTGGCAGGCATCTGACGATCTGAAGACGTGGACGCTACACCTGCGCAAAGGCGTCAAATGGAGCAATGGCGATGAGTTCAATGCCGACGACGTCGCGTTTAACTGCGAGCGCTGGCTCAACCCCAAGACCGGTTCTTCCAACCTCGGTCTTTTCAGCTCCATGGTCACTGCGACCGACACCGGGAAAAAAGACAAGAAGGGCAAACCCATAATCAGCAAGAGCATGACCCCAGGCGCAATCGAGAAGGTCGACAAGCACACGGTGCGCCTCCACCTCAACCGTCCCGAGCTCGCAATCCCCGAGAACTTCTATAACTATCCAACCGCTATCGTGAACCGGCGGTTCGAGGACGAGGGCGGCAATCTCACCAAGAATCCCGTGGGCACCGGTCCGTTTGTCTTGAAGGAGTACGCGGTCGGTCAGAAGGCGGTGTTGGTCAAACGTGATCCCACCGACTATTGGGGTGATGAGATTAACCTCGACGGCATTACCTACATCGACCACGGTGACGATCCCGCTGCCGGTTTGGCAGCGCTGGCGTCAAATCAGGTCGACCTGGTATACGAGACCTATGTCGAGCAGATTGACGTGGTCAAGACCATTCCCCATGCGCAGCTCTACGAAACGATCACGGCCCAGACCGGCGTGGCGCGCATGCAGGTCGACAAGAAACCGTTTGACGACGTGCGCGTTCGCACCGCCGTGCGCCTGTGCCAGGACCATGACCGGCTCCTGGAGCTGGCTTATCGGGGCCGCGGCGCACCCGCGCAGGATCATCACGTGGCGCCCGTGCACCCCGAGTACGCACAGATGCCCACCCCGAGGCAGGACTACGCGCGCGCCAGGCAGCTGTTGAAAGAAGCGGGTTACCCCACCGGTATCGACCTCAAGATCGACTGCAAGAAAGAGCCACCGTGGGAAGTGGCGGTCGCCCAGGCGTTTGCCCAGATGTGCAAGCCAGCCGGCATTCGAATCAAGATCAATGTGATGCCGAATGCACGGTACTGGGAGATCTGGGATAAAACCGATTTCGGTTTCACTGCCTGGACCCATCGGCCGCTGGGCGTGATGGTGTTAAATCTGGCCTATCGCTCGGGCGTGCCGTGGAATGAAACGCACTACAACAACCCCGAGTTCGATAGGATTCTGGATGTGGCGAGCGCCACGGTCGACATAAATGACCGCAAGAAGCACATGGAGAAGTTACAAACGATATTGCAAAATGACGCGATCATTGCACAGCCATTGTGGCGATCGATCTTCGCGTCAGGTCACAAGAAAGTCCAAAATTATAAGCTGCACCCGACCAACTACCACCAGATGAATAAGGTGTGGCTCGCCTGATGTCAGGCACCGGCCGCGGCCACGCGCATGCGCCGCCGCGCCGCCGCCTTGTCTGGAGACTCCAAACAGCATTGTAGCCAGGCGACCGAATCGGGTTACGGTGCTTCGCCTATGTTGATTTTCATTATGAAACGCCTCGGCTTCATGGTCGTGATCATGATCGTGGTGTCGCTGGCGCTATTCGTGATCCTGGAGTTGTCTCCCGGCAGTGTTGCCACCAAGGTGCTCGGTCCGTATACGTCGGAGGAGCAACGTAACCTGTGGCTGGAGCAGCACGGTTACATGCAGCCGCTATACGTTCGCTACTTCAGCTGGCTCGGTAACTTTGTCACCGGTGACTTCGGCGAATCCACGCGCTTCAAGGTGCCAGTATCGGAAGTGCTGTGGCCGCGGCTGTGGAACACGGCCATCCTTGGCTTTTGGGTATTCGCGTTCATGATCCCGATTTCCCTGGTACTCGGCATCCTTGCCGGAATGCGCGAGGGCTCCAGGCTTGACCGCACCATTTCGGTGGCGAGCATCATCACCACCTCGGTGCCTGAGTTTGCCAGCACGGTGATCGTCTCGGCTATCTTCGTGTTCTGGCTCAAGTGGTTGCCAGGAACGAGCAGCATGACCGACGGGTTCAGTTTCAAAGAGCTGATTCTGCCGGTTATGGTGCTGGTGATTTACGACTTCGGCTATGTGGCGCGCATGACGCGTGCGTCGATGGCCGAAGTGATGACCACCCAGTACATACGAACGGCGGTTCTCAAAGGGCTGCGCTATCGGCGGGTCATCCTCAAGCACGCCCTGCGCAACGCGCTTATCGCGCCGTTCACAGTGATCGTGCTGCAGGTCAGCTGGCTGCTTTCGGGTGTGATCGTGGTCGAGTTCTTCTTCGGTTATAAAGGTTTCGGCGCGTTGTTGCTGGAGGCCTCGCTCAACGACGATATCTTCGTGATTGAGGCCTGTGCCATGGTGGCCGTATTCGTCGTCGTGGTGGGCCGGCTGATCTCCGACGTCGGCTATCAGTACCTGAACCCCCGCATACGGTTCAGTTGAGGCGCCGAGCGATGAGCCACGCGACTGCCACAACTATTCCTGCCCCATCTTATGTAGCCGCGCTCGTGCGCGTCCTGAAGTCTTTCGCGCTGTTGCGCGAAAGCTGGGTGGGCATGATCGGTGCGGGTATCGTTATTTTCTGGGTTCTGGTCGCGATCCTGGCGCCGTTCCTATCGCCGTTCGATCCGCTGGCGACACTGCAGCCATACGCCAAGCCGCTCACGCCGTTCGCCGGCGGTGGGACTTTTTGGCTGGGCACCGACCACATCGGGCGGGACATCCTGTCGCGGATCATCTGGGGTTCGCGCACGGTGCTCATTTATGCACCACTCGCCGCATTCACGGCGTACGCGGTCGGTATCATGATGGGCGTTGCAGCCGGCTACTTCGGTGGCTGGATCGACGACTTACTATCAGGAATTGCTGACATCATCTTGTCCTTTCCGGTGCTGGTGCTTTATATCATCATTATCGCCACGTTCGGGGCGTCGCCTATCAACATCATCCTCGCCATTACCTTCGCGACCGGCCCGGTGGTCATGCGCATCGTGCGCGGGCTCGTTCTTGACTTGAAAAATCGTGATTACGTCGCTGCGGCACAAACGCGCGGCGAGTCGTCATGGCGGATCATGCTGGTAGAAATTTTGCCGAATGCCCGCGGGCCCTTGATCGTCGATGCTTGCCTGCGGTTGGGCTACGTCATCATTACCATCGGCGTCCTCGGATTCTTGGGTCTCGGTCTCCCGCCGCCCGATCCGGACTGGGGCGGCATGATCAACGAGACCCGGCAGATGGCCATGTTTGCCCCACATATGACGTTGTTTCCATGCATAGCGATATCGTCGTTGATTCTCGGGTTTAATCTGCTCGCCGACGGGCTGCGCGAGATCTCGCTCAGAGACTAAAGACCTGTTATGACAAGCAGCAGCGACATCCCGGTTCTGGAAATTCAAGATCTGAACATTTCCTATTACACGCGCGCGGGCGAGATCCCGGCCGTAATCGATTTCTCGTTGACGGTGAACAAGGGCGAGACGGTAGGCCTGGTGGGCGAGTCCGGATGCGGCAAGTCAACAGTGGCCTGGGCCGTTATGCAGTACATGGGTCACAACGGCCGTATTAAAAGTGGCACCATAAATTTCAAGGGGCGGAATTTGAACGAGCTCAGCGGTGAGAACCTGCGCAGGATCAGGGGCTCAGAGATTTCGATGATCTACCAGGAGCCGTTCGCAGCCCTCAACCCCAGCCTGACTGTTGCCAGTCAGCTCATGGAAGTGCCGATTACCCACGAGCGGAGTTCCGAAAAAGAGGCCTGGGAGCGCTCCTTGCAAATACTGTCCGATGTGCGCCTCCCTGACCCGGAGCGGATCATGCGCGCCTATCCCCACCAGCTCTCCGGGGGACAGCAGCAACGCGTAGTGATTGCCATGGCGTTGCTCTCGAAGCCATCGCTGTTGTTACTTGACGAACCGACAACGGCGTTGGATGTCACGGTCGAGGCGGGGATTGTCAAGCTGATCGCCGACATCAGCAGGAAGTTCGGAACCTCCCAGATCTATATCTCGCACAATCTCGGCCTGATCCTTGAGATTTGCGACCGGGTGTTTGTGATGTACTCCGGCGAGGTGGTGGAGGAGGGGAGTATCCACTCGATCTTCACCTGGCCCAAGCATCCCTATACCCACGGGCTGTTCGGTTGTATCGCGCTGCCGACGGCGGACAAAAACGCGGCGCCCTTGAAGCCGATCAGAGGCCAGCTTCCGCTGCCGCACGAGCGACCTCGGGGCTGCAACTTCGGACCACGTTGCGATTATTTTCAGGCGGGAACATGCGATGTCGAAGCCATCATGATGGAGCCGGTGATCGGCAGCCAGGCCACCGATCACGGGGTGCGTTGCGTGCGCTGGAACCAGATTGAGTTCGGCACGGAAGTCGCCCATGGTGACGCGAAACCGCCGATCGAGATCGGCGAACGCGTCCTCGAGGTCGAGCGCATGCAGAAGTATTACGAGGTGCATGATCGCTCCATTGCCGCATTGATCTCTGGCCGCAGGATCAAGCTGGTGAAGGCCAATGAGGCGCTCGACTTCGATGCGCGCAGGGGCGAAACTGTCGCCATTGTCGGCGAGTCGGGCTGCGGGAAGTCGACCTTCGCCAAGGTGCTCATGGGGCTTGAATGCTCAACCGGCGGTGTGCTGCGGTACGAGGGCCGAGAGATTGGAAACTTGCCCGTGCAAAAGCGCTCGCCCCGCCAGCTGGGCTCGCTGCAAATGATATTTCAGAACCCCAGTGACACACTGAATCCCAGTCACACCGTTGGCGGCCAGATCGGCCGCGTCATCAAGAAGTTCGGTGTGGAGTCCGACAAGGTGAAGATTCGCGAGCGGGTGCTGAAACTACTCGATCTGGTAAAACTTCCGCAGGATTTCTATTTGCGCCGGCCACGCCAGTTATCGGGAGGCCAGAAGCAACGAGTCGGCATTGCCCGCGCCTTTGCCGGAAATCCATCAATGGTGATTGCGGATGAGCCGGTGTCGGCGCTGGACGTGTCGGTGGCGGCAGCAGTTACCGAGTTGCTCACCGACATCCAGCGCGAGCACAAGACCACGCTATTGTTTATCAGCCACGATCTGAGCGTGGTTCGCTACCTCGCGGATCGGATCGTGGTCATGTACCTGGGACAGATCATGGAACGCGGCACGACAGCGCAAATCTTCGCACCGCCGTATCACCCTTACACGGAAGCGCTGCTCTCGGCGGTACCGATCGCCGACCCAGAGGTCAGCAAGCGCGAAATCGTGCTGCAAGGAAACCTGCCAAGCGTATTGAACCCGCCGAAGGGCTGTCCCTTCGTTACCCGCTGCCCGCGCAAGCTCGGTGAGATCTGTGAGCGCGAACGTCCGCCGATGCAAATGGCGGCAGAGGGTCACGCGATTGCCTGCCACATCCCGCTCGATGAGCTGCGCAAGGTCGAGCCGGTCATCAGCGTGCCGGAGGAAGCCGAGCGCATCCACGCCCGACAGGAAGTGGGCGCAGGCGAGGACTAGCGACACGCCATTCGAGGCAAGGAAAATCTGTTTATAAGTTTGTCGTGCGGTGAAGGCCGCAGGTCAACTGTGGAAGGTCGTTGGCGACATCTCGGTGTTGAACGTGATGCCATTCAGTTAAGCCTGAACGGCCGGGCTAGCACGCCGGTTGCAGATCGACCTCGATCCCATTTATGCCGGTAATGGGGTAATATTGTCACTCTGACGGGCCGGCAGATCCCGGAGGGCAAATCGGCACAACGGGGTGAACTAGTTCGGCGCTGGTGCGTCTGTAGTTGACACAAGGTCCGCCAAAGAGCGAACGCTGCCGCACCGTTTAAGAGGAGGTGAGCCATGAAACGCGATTTCGCGCCGCTTTCCCATATTCCGCTCAAGCCGTCGACGAGCTTCGAGCATCCGCCCGAGCCACCGGAGCTCATACGCCTCGACAGCCCCGCCACTACCGTAATGACCGATTTCAGGTTTGTGCATCCGATCACGGTAAGTCCCGCGGTGTCGATTGACGATGCCTTGCAGGGGATGAAAACGGCCGGCGTCCGCCTGTTGTTGGTGACCAACGAGGCGCATGAGATCATCGGGCTTATCACTGCCAAGGACATACAGGGCGAGAAGCCGATATGGATCATTGAGGAAACGCGCGTGCAGCGGTCCGAAATCACGGTCGCGACTATCATGACTCCGCAATCCGATATTACGGTGTTGAATATGCTGAGCGTGCGCAATGCCCAGGTAGGCCATATTATCGAGACCTTGCGACGACTGGAGCGCCAGCACACCCTGGTCGTCGAAGTCGATGAGGCGGACCAGACGCAGAATGTGGTTGGCCTGTTTTCTATGTCCCAGGTCAGCAAGCATCTGGGCAAGGATGTTGCCGAGGAGGTGGTGCCTGCCCACTCGCTCGCCGAGATGGTGCATCAGATTCGTTAGGGCGCAAACTTCGCGCCGGTGAGGTGTGAGGCGTAAGACGTAAAACGGGGATCTATCCACACCGCATCCCTTGCTCCTTACCCCTCACGAGGAAAGACATGATTGATTTCTACACCTGGTCTACACCGAACGGCGTCAAGATCTCCATCATGCTCGAGGAGACCGGCGAACCGTACAATATTGTTCCCGTCGACATCGGTACCGGTGACCAGTTCAAGCCGGATTTCCTCGAGATCAGCCCGAACAACAAGATCCCGGCCATCGTCGACCGTGATGGACCGGACGGCGAACCGTACGCCTTGTTCGAGTCGGGCGCGATCTTAATGTATCTGGCGGAAAAGAGTGGCACGCTCATGCCTTCGAATGTGACTGGGCGCTATGATGTCGTGAAGTGGCTCATGTTTCAGATGGGTCATGTCGGCCCGATGCTCGGGCAGGCGCACCACTTTCGCGGCTATGCGCGCGAAAAGATCGCTTACGCGATCGATCGCTATACCAACGAGGCCCGGCGCCTTTACTGCGTGATCGACAAGCGGCTCGGTGCAAGTGCGCATCTTGCCGGCGCCGATTACTCCATCGCCGATATCGCAACCTTTCCCTGGCTGCGCTCGCACGAGCGGCAAGGTCAGAATCTCGATGACTTTCCCAATTTGAAGCGCTGGTTCGACGAAATAAATGCGAGACCCGCCGTGCAACGCGGGATCGAGGTGCTCAGAAAGTTGCGGCACGAATTCGGCACCAAGGCGCACGAAATCTTGTTTGGCGCCGCCCAGTATCAGCGCCGTTGAGTCAACATGTCCTTTGCTTTTCCACGTTCCAGTCCCGGTGACGGCCGTCTCACCGAAGATTTTCTCCGCGGCGCGTATTGCATGGGTCAAAGACTGTTCCGTCCTTAGTGTCTTCTGTTGAAACCCGCCGTATAGGGTTGTGCTCGCTTCATTGTCTGCCGCGTAGATCTTCTTTGCAAAGAGCGGTATGTGTTATTTAAGACGCTCATCGACGTGTGCGGCGTGATATTATCGCCGTCGTAAGCATTCGTCGTTCCTATAGGAGAAAAATCATGAGTGCAGTAAAACCGCGTACGAAATCCCCAGAGCTCGAGATTGAGACGCTGGACGAAGGACAATGGCGTTTATCCGACCAGAAGCCCGAGAACTTCACCATGATCGTGGCCTACCGCGGCCTTCACTGCCCGATCTGTCGGACCTACCTGTCCGAGCTCGACCGTAACGCCGAGGAGTTTGGCAAGCGCGGAGTCGAGGTCATCGCCGTAAGTACTGACACCCTAGAGCGGGCGGCGCAGACGAAGGACGAATGGAAACTCAGAAACCTTCGCATCGGCTACGGTCTCAGTATTCCCAAAGCGCGTGAGTGGGGTCTGTACATCTCCAGCAGCCGCGGTAAGACGTCCGCTGGTGTCGTTGAGCCCAACCAATTTAATGAACCCGGGGTGTTTCTCATTAAACCGGATCAAACTCTGTATGCATCATCGGTTGCAACCATGCCGTTTGCCCGCCCGCATTTCAAGGAGGTCCTGGCCGCGATCGATTTCATTGTCGAGAAGGATTATCCCGCGCGTGGTGAGGCCTAAATTACCCCCGGCGCCCACGTCGATGCTGCGCCACAAGCGGCTGTTCAAGGGACAACGCTTGTCAGCGACTGGGTTCCCGCGCAGAATCCGGACTCCCGATCATTAGCCATTGAGAGTGCACATGACCAGCAAAACCGTTGTCCTGGTTACCCGCAAGTTGCCCCAGGCTGTCGAGGATCGGCTGCGCCGCGATTACGATCCCCGTCTCAACGACGAAGACCGGCTCTATACGACCGATGAGTTGATCGAGCGGGCCGACGGTGCCGAGGCCATATTGACTTGCCACACGGAGCACCTCTCCGCGGATGTCATCGCACGCCTCCCCGATAGTGTACGCGCCATCGCCAGTTTCTCCGTCGGCGTTGACCATGTCGATCTGGCCGCCGCCAAGGTGCGCGGCATTATCGTCACCAATACGCCGGATGTGCTCACCGATGCTACCGCCGAGCTCACCATGTTGTTGATGTTAGGTGCGGCCCGGCGGGCCGCTGAAGGCGAGCAGCTCGTGCGCTCGGGCAAGTGGGAATCCTGGAGCCCCAGCTTCATGGTGGGGATCCAGGTGACGGGCAAACGCCTCGGTATCATCGGTATGGGGCGCGTGGGGCAAGCAACGGCCCGGCGCGCGCGCGGCTTCGACATGAGCATTCACTATCACAACCGCCGGCGCCTGCCTGCCGACCACGAGGCCGGCGCCACCTTCTACGGCACCGTGGACGAGCTGTTGCCGCATTGTGATTTCCTGGCGCTACACTGCCCGGCCACGCCCGATACTCAAGGGCTGCTCGACGCGCGGCGGATAGCGTTGCTGCCCGACGCGGCCATCGTCGTCAATGCCGCACGGGGCAGCGTCATCGATGAAGCGGCGCTGATCGAGGCGCTCCGCTCTGGCAAGCTGGCGGCCGCGGGCCTCGATGTCTACAACAACGAGCCGAACATTGATCCGGCGTTCCGCACCCTCAGAAATACCTTCCTGTTGCCACACATCGGCAGCGCCACGCGCGAGACACGCGACGCCATGGGTTTCCGGGCACTGGATAATCTCGACGCTATCTTCGCGCAGCGCCCACCGCGTGACCGGTTGGTTTGACCCAGGCATCATGCTGCACTGCAGCGAAGAGTGGAAGCGGCTGTGCTGTAATGACAACTCGTTTGTTGCGGTCTTAATAGTTGTGCCGCAGGATTTGTCCTGTTCAGGCTATTGTGGTATACGAGATACCAGAACGGGCCCGTTGGGGTACCGGCAATAAGACAATAATATCGTGTTACACATCACTACAAGGAGGATCTGACTCTGGCCCCCACAGGTCGCGGAAAATTCCGGTCAGATGACAAACCGCTGTCGTTTATGCGCCGAGAAGCCGGCGCGCGGCGGAGGCTGCGCTTGCGATTTTCTGCTCACTACCGTTCGACTCTTGATGAACCACTGATTAATTGATGATGCATTAAACCGAGGAGGGTGATACTGATGAAACAACCTAAGAGTGATAGTAAAAACGTTAAGACCGAGGCCAACCGGCGCAAGTTTCTGAAAGCCGGTGCCGCTACTGCGGCCGGCGTCGCCGGCGTGGGAGCATTGGGTTTCCCGATGGTCTCCCGGGCGCAGACAGTCACCTTGAAGATGCAAGGTGCCTGGGGGGCGAAGGACGTCTTCAACGATATGGCCATGGAGTATGTTGACTCGGTCAACGCCATGGGGGGTGGCCGCCTGAAGATCAACTATCTGGTCTCCGGCGCGGTAGTGAAGTCATTCCGCGTGCAAGACGCCGTGCACAAAGGCGTGCTCGACGCCGGCCACGGGGTGACCGTGTACTGGTACGGCAAGAGCAAGGTGGCTTCGCTGTTCGGTACGGGACCCGTCTTCGGCCAGGATGCCCATCTCGGGCTGGCCTGGATTCATAACGGTGGTGGCCAGCAACTGTATGACGAGCTGATCGCCAAGCTGGGGATCAACACCGTTGGGTTCTTCGCCATGCCCATGCCGACCCAGCCGTTGGGTTGGTTCAGGAAGCCGATCAAGAGCGCTAAGGATCTGGTCGGTCTCAAGTACCGCACCGTCGGTTTGGCAGCCGACCTGATGCAGGAGATGGGCCTCAAGGTAACCCAGCTTCCCGGCGGCGAGATCGTGCCGGCGCTGGAGCGCGGCGTGATCGAGGCGTTCGAGTTCAACAACCCGACATCCGACAAAAGCTTTGGTGCCCATGACGTCAGCAAGGTCTACATGTTGGGCAGCTACCACCAGGCGGCGGAGTTCTTCGAGATCATCTTCAACAAGACCAAGTACGACAAGCTGGCGAAGGAGCAAAAGGCGATCCTGAAGCACGCGGCGGCAGCGGCGTCCTCGACTAACTTCTGGCTGGGGATCGACCGCTACTCAGAGGACCTGCAGTGGTTGATCAAAAAGGCGGGCGTCAAGGTCTACCGCACGCCGCAGTCAATCATGACCAAGCAGCTCGCTGCCTGGGACGTGATGATCGCCAAGCTCGAGGGCGAGGACCCGTTCTTCGCGAAGGTCTTGAAGTCGCAGAAGAATTTTTCCCACCGGGCAGCCTTCTATTATCTTCTTAACTCGGCCGACTACAAGCTCGCCTTCGACCATTACTTCCCGAACGAGCTCGGGTTCTAACGGAACAGTTCGTAGTTAACTGAAGCAACTGGGTTCGGGGCGGCGCCGCAAGCGCCGCCCCGGTTCTTTAAGGTTGCACCCGAGCGCCGTTTGAGAACAAAACAATGGATCGATTTCCGTTCGTCATCGACCGCTTGAGTGCGTGGGTGGGAAAGGCCTTCGCCTGGTGCATCCTGGTGCTCGCGCTTGCCTACGTGTACGAGGTGTTCGTCCGCAAGGTGATGCGAGATCCGACCGCATGGGCGTTTGACATAAGCTATACGATGTACGGGGCCCTGTTCATGATGGCGGGGGCCTATGCCCTTTCCCGGGACGCGCACGTGCGTGGGGACGTGATCTATCGGCTGTGGCCTGTGCGCGTCCAGGCGGTGATCGAGCTTACGCTGCTTATCCTTTTTCTGTTCCCTGGCATGGCGGCGTTGATCTATGCCGGTGCCGATTATGCCTCCGAGTCCTGGAGCTACCGGCCTTGGGGTCCGGGTGGACCACGGGGGGAGATCAGCATCAACAGCCCCGCAGGCGTACCGGTGGCTCCGTTGAAGACGCTTCTTCCGATCGCCGCATTCTTTGTGCTGCTGCAGGGGATCGCGGAAGCGGTGCGCTGCGTGTTGTGTCTGAAGCATGGTAAATGGCCGCAACGGTTGCACGACGTGGAGGAGACCGAGGTCGCGATACTTCAGGAGCGCGAGCATGAGATCGAGCGCCAACTGCGTCTAGATGACGAGCGCGAAGGGGGCGCAAAATGACTGACCCGCACATCGCCCTGCTCATGCTGGGGATACTACTGGTTACGATTATGCTCGGTTTCCCCATCGCTTTCACGCTGGTCGCGATGGGCCTCGGGTTCGGCTTCTACGCCTATTACAACCCCGGCCAGTCTGTCCTTGATAACAACATCTTCGACCTGCTGGTGAATCAGACGTACTCGGTGATGATCAACGACGTACTGGTCGCGGTACCGTTGTTCCTGTTCATGGGTTACATCGTCGAGCGCGCCAACATTGTCGATCGGCTGTTTTACAGTCTCAATATTGCGGCCCGCGCCGTGCCCGCATCCATGGCCGTCGCGGCGCTCCTGACCTGCGCGCTGTTCGCCACCGCCGTCGGCATCATCGGTGCCGTCGTGACGCTGATGGGACTGCTGGCTTTGCCGGCGTTGCTGAAAGCCGGTTATGACCGCAAGTTCGCCACCGGTGTCATTTGCGCCGGTGGCTGCCTTGGGATTCTGATTCCGCCGAGTATCATGCTGATCGTCTATGCGGCGACGACCGCCACCTCTGTGGTCAAGATGTATGCCGCCGCCATGTTTCCGGGCATGATGCTGGCGGGGCTTTACATGATCTATGTGATAGCACGGGCCCTGCTCAAGCCCAGCTTGGCGCCGAAGCCGCCCAAGGAGCAGACAGATATTCCCGTGCGGGTGCTGCTCGTGATGGTACTGACGTCCTTCCTGCCGCTTGCGCTTTTGATCCTGTCCGTCCTCGGCGCCATCCTGTTTGGCTTCGCCTCGCCGACGGAGGCGGCCGCGGTGGGCGCCTTTGGTGGCCTGGTGTTGGCCGTGAGTTATCGCCTCGGCGAGATTCTCAGCGGAAAAGAGACCCCTGATTGGGTCGAAAAATACGGCCGCCCGGAAATCGGCTGGTTGGGAACAATTGCCGTCGGCGGTCTGATCGTGCTTGTGCTGTATGTTTCGCCATATTTCGTGTTGCGGATGATGGAAGACATAGACATCATCGGCTCGTCGCTGCCGGAAAACCGGGCGTTGCCGGGGGGGCCGGGTCTTAGCATCATCATCAGCCTTGCCGTCGCCGCCGGCCTTCGTTTTTTCGGTGGGTGGTCATCGATGCTTGCGTGGCTTCAGCCAAAGACGGCAGCCGGTCGCGCCTTGATGCGCTCTACAGGGCTCGGTGGCGTTGCCGGCTTGGCACTCGGCGCGCTCTATCTGCTTATCGCGTATCTCCTGCTCGAGGAAAAGGAGATAACCAAGTACGCGCTCGAGATCGGTTTCTACGTCGGCTTGCTGGGAGGCCTTGGCTGGCGCGGCTTACGAAAGGAGACTCTCACGGAATCCGTCTATCTTACGGTGCGCACTTCGGCCATGGTGTGCTGGCTGTTTGTCGGTTCCTGGACGTTCGCCTCGGTGTTTTCCTACCTCGGCGGCCATGAAGTCATCAGGGAATTCGTGACGAGCATAGATCTGTCGTTCGGCGGCTTGATGAACCCGACGGTATCGTTCCTTATCCTCGCGCAGCTCATTATTTTTCTGCTCGGCTGGCCGTTGGAGTGGAGCGAGATCATCATCATCTTCGTGCCGATCTTCCTGCCGCTGCTTGAGGTCTTTGG
>VRUB01000218.1:0-2563 GCA_019456345.1 Nitrospira sp.
TTATCCTTCCAACGCGGATCGAGGAGGTCTTCAAGGATTTTCGGCCTTGCCTCTTTGGGGACCAGTTCCGTGTTATAGGCGATCATCTGGACGGTGTTTTTTCCGTCGAGGAGGTGGGTATTTACAAGCCGGACCCGCGTGTCTACCAGCTCGCGTGCGACCACCTCGGCGTGGGCGCGGGCGAGATCAGCTTTCAGTCCTCGAACGCCTGGGATGCGGCGAGGGCGGCGCACTTCGGTATGCGAGTGGCGTGGATCAATCGCTCTGGCCAGAAGCGCGAGCGCCTGCCCAAGCCGGCGGACCTGGAGCTGACAGATTTGGCGGGCCTGCCTGATCTGATCTCCTGAGCGTTTGTCCAGCCGAGCAGCCGTTATTATTGCCTGGGCAATGGCAATGATTGTATGTTTTAGTAACACTTCTAATAGCTATAGCCTTTGATTATAGTCTTAACCAGCAGTGTGGTAGCCGACGCTGGGGACAAAGGGGGGCCATGCCGGTTCTGGCCCGGATATTGTCGACACCGTCGCAGGCAACCTGCACACACCACGGGGGTAGCATGGCGAAACGAGATTTTCAGTCCGTGTATGATCGCTCTCTCAGCGATCCGGATAGTTTCTGGGCCGAGGCCGCTGAAGATGTGCACTGGATCAAGCACTGGGACAAGGTCCTCGACGACAGCAACAAGCCGTTCTACCGCTGGTTTACCGGTGGCGAAGTCAACACTTGTTATAACGCGCTCGATCTGCACATCGAGGGCGGGCGCGGAGACCAGGCGGCGCTGATCTACGACAGCCCGGTCACCGGCAAGATCAAGACTTACAGCTACACCGAGCTGCGCGACAAAGTCGCCAGGTGCGCCGGCGCGCTCGCCGCCATAGGCGTCGAGAAAGGGGATCGGGTCATCATTTACATGCCCATGGTGCCTCAGGCCGTGATCGCAATGCTCGCATGCGCACGACTGGGGGCGGTGCACTCGGTGGTCTTCGGCGGTTTTGCCGCGAACGAGCTGGCGGTGCGCATCGACGACTCCCAGCCGAAGGTGATCGTGTCCGCCTCGTGCGGCATCGAGGTCAATCGTGTTATTCCATACAAGCCCCTGCTCGATGATGCGATCGAGCTTGCCCGGCACAAGCCCGGGAAGTGCGTCATAGTGCAGCGCTCGATGGAGCGCGCTGAACTCAAACCAGGCCGGGACCTCGACTGGAACGAAGTCATGGACGCGGCGAAGCCGCATGACTGTGTGCCGGTGGCTGCCACAGATCCGCTCTATATCCTTTATACCTCGGGCACGACCGGGGAGCCCAAGGGCGTGGTACGCGATAATGGTGGCCACATCGTCGCGCTTAAGTGGACCATGAAGAACATCTATGGCGTCGAGCCCGGTGACGTCTACTGGGCCGCCTCCGACGTAGGCTGGGTGGTGGGCCATTCCTACATCGTCTATGCACCGCTGTTCAATGGGAACACGACCGTGCTGTTCGAAGGTAAGCCCGTGGGCACACCCGATGCCGGCGTGTTCTGGCGCGTGATATCGCAGCACAGGGTCAAGGTCATGTTCACGGCGCCAACCGCGTTTCGCGCCATCAAGAAAGAAGACCCCGAGGGTGAGTTAATCAAGAAGTATGACCTCTCCGATTTCAAGACGTTGTTTCTGGCGGGTGAACGCTCCGACCCCAATACCCTGCAATGGGCCGAACATCACCTCGGCGTGCCGGTGATCGACCATTGGTGGCAGACGGAGACCGGTTGGGCGATCTGCGCCAACTGCCTCGGCATTGAGCAGCTACCGGTGAAACACGGCTCGCCGACCAAGCCGGTTCCAGGTATGGATGTGCGCGTCGTCGACGAGCAGAACCAGGAGCTGAAGCGTGGGGACATCGGCGCGCTGGTGATCAAGCTGCCCTTACCGCCAGGCACGTTCCCCACCCTGTGGAACGCCGATGATCGTTTCGCCAAGTCCTACCTGTCCGAGTTTCCGGGATATTACAAAACCGCAGATGCGGGCTACATGGACAAAGACGGCTATGTGTTCGTGATGTCACGCACCGACGACATTATCAATGTTGCCGGCCATCGCTTGTCGACCGGCGGCATGGAAGAGGTGCTGGCAGCACACCCGGATGTTGCGGAGTGCGCGGTGATCGGCGTGGCTGACGAACTCAAGGGCCAGTTGCCGCTCGGATTCCTGGTGCTCAAGGCGGGTGTGGACCGCGATTACGCCGATATCGTCAAGGAAGTTGTGAAGCTGGTACGTGAGAAGATTGGGCCGGTGGCAGCCTTTAAGACCGCCACCGTGGTGCAGAGCTTGCCCAAGACGCGATCGGGCAAGATCTTGCGCAGCACCATGCAGAAAATCGCCGACGGTGAGGAGTACAAGATACCGGCCACCATCGACGATCCGGCGGTCCTGGGCGAAATCGCAACCGCGTTGAGCGGCGTCGGTTATCCCAAGGACGCCTGAGGCCTGTCTGACGACAACCGATCGCCACGCGGCGCCCGCCCCCGCAGATAGCCATGGAGTCGCGTGCGCGCGCTACGAGCCCGGTTACTGGCGAATGGAGGT
>VRUB01000218.1:2573-2894 GCA_019456345.1 Nitrospira sp.
TACAGGAATGAACGCCATGCTGGCTGAACAGGACTATCCCAAGAAAGATCCTTCTGACCCGATAGCGTGTGACCGATTCTCACTACTCTTCGTACTGCTCCTTGAGTTTCGCCACGACCGCGGGGTCCGCCAGCGTCGTGGTATCCCCCAGGGCATGACCGTCGGCGATGTCTCGCAGAAGCCGCCGCATGATCTTGCCGCTCCTGGTCTTGGGAAGCTCCGCAGCAAAGAGAATCTCATCGGGTCGGGCAATGGCCCCGATCTTCTTTGCCACATGACCCTTCAGCCCGTCTACCAAGTGGGAGGGAATTTCATTCATGG
>VRUB01000219.1 GCA_019456345.1 Nitrospira sp.
GGCCGGTGCCCAAGCGACGCAGGGAGTGCGCAGCCGAAGGGATTGGCCCGGCGAACGGGCAGAGCAGGGATGCTCTGTCCCGGTCTTCCAAGCGCAGCAGGGTGAGCCGGAAAAAGACAATAGTCCAGTGGACTGTTGTCCCGGCGAACGCCCGAGCCACGGATGGCTCGGGCCGGTACGCAAGCGACGCAGGGACTGCGAAGCGCAGGGGCGCAGCGCAGGAAGGTGAGCCCCGGTCCTGCAAGCGCAGCACGATTGCATAGCGCCGCAGGGTTTCACGGCGTGTCTCAGGAATAAATGCTCGGCATGTCTGCCAGTGTAGAGAGGTGTCAGGAGGGCAGGCCGAAATTTTTAGGACAGGTCAAAGTGTATTTATTCAGCATCCTTTTAGACCGCGTCACGAATGAGAAGCACGGCGCAGTAAGCCATTCCTGAGCGAGGCACTGCGTTATTGCCGCAGATTGGACACGCCGGGGACTGGCGGGGTGGCTTGGTCGCATGTCATAGTATCGGCCTTTCCGCAACGAGCACTGACATAAGAAGAGGAATGAGCTGATGAAACCACCCGTACGAGTCGCCCTTACCGGGGCCGCCGGCCAGATCGGGTATTCGCTGGGAACGCGCGTCGCCGCCGGCGAGATGCTCGGGCAGGATCAACCCGTGATCCTGCAACTCCTAGAAATCAGCCCGGCTTTGGGTGCGCTGGAAGGCGTCGTGATGGAGCTGCGCGACTGCGCGCTACCGCTGCTGGAGGACGTTATCACCACGGACGAGCCGGCAACTGCGTTTCGTGACGCCGATTTTGCGCTGCTGGTTGGCGCGCGTCCACGCGGACCCGGCATGGAGCGCGGGGATCTGTTGCAGGCGAATGCGACGATTTTCTCCGCCCAAGGCAAGGCCCTCAATGAGCACGCCAGCCGGAATGTAAAGGTGCTTGTCGTGGGGAACCCGGCAAACACCAATGCATTGATCACCATGCACAATGCGCCAGATCTGAAGCCCGAGCAATTCACCGCCATGACCCGGTTGGATCACAATCGCGCGCTATGGCAGCTTGCCGAGAAGACCCAATCCCGCGCTACCGGCATCCGGAAAATGACCATCTGGGGGAATCACTCGGCCACGCAGTATCCCGACCTGCGACACGCGACGGTGCGCGGACAACCGGCCCTCGAGCTGGTCGACGAGAGCTGGGTACGCGAGCAATTTATTCCTACGGTACAGCAACGTGGCGCCGTCATCATCAAGGCACGCGGCCAATCGAGCGCGGCGTCCGCCGCCCATGGCGCCATCGATCACGTCAGAGACTGGGTAAACGGCACGCCAAGCGACGACTGGGTCAGCATGGCGATTGTGTCGGAGGGGAGCTACGGCGTCGAGCAGGACCTGATCTTCTCGTTCCCCGTGACCGTGCGTGATGGCCGCTGCGAAATTGTACAAGGGCTGGATATCGACGACTTCAGTCGTGAACGCATGACCGTCACCGAACGGGAGCTCATCGACGAACGGGACGCAGTGAGGGACTTGCTATAAACTGACAGCAGTAGCCCTGCGTTGGATCCCGACTAACGAGGAGGAGGAAAGATGGACGGGCCAAAACAAACCCAAGAGATGATGAAATCGTGGACGGAAATCCAGAAAACGATATGGGACAGCTGGTTTCAGACCTTAGGCGAAAGCGGGAAGTCCCAGACGACGGACGCCTGGCAGAATACCATCGACAGCTGGCAAAAATCGGTCAACAATACGTTGGCGGCACAGTCGAAGCTGATGCACATGTGGATCGATAGCCTTAACAACGCCAAGGGAAACCTCGACCAGGTAACTGAATGGGTGAGGCAGGCCGAAGAAATGACTCGGCGTATGAATGAAGCACAGCAACACTTGTGGGACAACTGCTTCGAAACCCTTAAGAAGGCGGATCCAGGAAAGATGCCTGCCTCCTGGGAGCAGGAAGGCCGAAAGATATTTCAGACGTGGCAGGAGTCGGCCCGCCAGGCCATGGAGACTCAGATCGAATTGGCCTCGAGGTGGATGAAAAAATAGCTCGGCGCCAGCGCTTTCGATCGCTATCGGCCTTGTTTCACGCGACCCCGCTCGTCGACAGCTTGGTTGATGCCCGCGTCGACGCCTCGTCCCCGGTATGATGTGTTGATGCCGGTTGCCTAGCAGGTCGACGTTGTCACGTCGTGCAGCGGATCAATCGAGCAGAGGCTCACCCGACACAATTATACCGTCTTCATCGGCATAGACGTAATGGCCGGGCGTGAAGGTCACGTCGGCGAAACGCACTGGGACGTCGCGGTCACCCACGCCTTTCTTGAAGCTCCTGCGCGGGTGTGTTGCGAGCGCCTCCAGTCCAATCTCAATGCCGGCAACATCAGCGGAGTCACGGAGACAGCCATTTGCGTTGGTGGCCGAAAACCACGCACGCACTTAGACTTTTTTAAACTACAGCGAGCACCAAGTAGTCCACACACTGCAGCTCGCCGGTAGCCGGCAGTCGTTGATGCTGCAACGTTTAAAGCCAACGTGCGCCACCCAGTAGCGCTGGCCGCACAAGCAGAAAAACCCGCTTCCACTTACGGATGCGGGTTTTCATCGGGTCCGCCGCGGCCGCGCCGCTTAGAAGCTGCTAGCGGCGGCGCAATAAAAACCCCTATCCCTCCGCCACGACTCGGGGAAGGGATAAGGGGTGAGCGAGGATTAGGCGAACTGCTTGGCGGCCGCCTTGGCGCTGGCAGTCTCTGCACCCTTCTTGGCAGCGGCCTTGGCGCTGGCGTTGGCGGTCTCGACGCCCTTCTCGACCACCGCACTGAGCTCGTCGCGCACACCCGTGATTACGCCTACGCTCTCACGCGCCGTGGTGAGTACCTTGTGTGCAG
>VRUB01000220.1 GCA_019456345.1 Nitrospira sp.
TACACCGCCGAGAAAACGTAGGTAGTGCTCAGGTAACCCATGTAATCGCGCGCCTTCGCGAAGCAAGGTGATATAGCGTAGCGACGGATTGCCATCCGTTTCCTTGCCATCAGCGATGTAAGTGACGGCCTGCAACGGGTGACCGTTAATGTCCTGCGCCTCGACCCACAGATGTCGGTAGCGCCGTCCCGGCACGCCCTCGGTGGAGTCGAGGTGCAGCAAATCGAGCCGGCTGATCCGGTAAAGCACGCCCCAAACCTCCGCCCCCGGGTCAGACGAAATATTCGCCGGCGCGGCCTTGCCTTTTGGTCGCCCTTCGAGATTGAAGCGCAAACGATATCCCCGTACGTAACCGGCCCGCCATTCAAGGGGCCGCATGCCGCGGCGCTCCCGGAAGGCGCTGTCATGCATGTTGGCGCCGAAGGCGAAATACCAAATTGTCTCCTCCGGCCGGCCAGCGACGCGCAAACCGTAAATCCAATAATAGATCTGCGAGAACATCCAGGACTTGACAATGAGACTGCGGAGTTTCCTCAGCATGCCAAACCCCCCTTTGAGACGGCGCGCAACTTCCGAACGGTCAGGAATTGCAGAACGGCGAGCCCGAGGCTTACCACAAAAACCCCGGCAAGCGATGTTACCTCGACGATTACGGCGCCGGCCAGCGGCAGCAGCGCTGCCGGCGCCACGAGCGCATTAAAATAACCGCTGTAAGCAGGTCTTCGATCATCGGGCGAAATTTCCATCAGGTAGCCGAGCATGGCAATGGTGATGCCGTTGTCGACGGCACCGAGTAACAGGAACACCACCGCGAAGCCGGCCAATGTTGGCACACCCCAGGCCCCGGCCATCGCCACCCAGAAAAGAATCAGTAAAGGCGGCGCGGTCCGCAGCACAACGACAGCTTGGAAAAGACTTTGCTTGCCGTGGCGATCGCCCCACCAACCCCACAGCGCATTCGACAAGAGCGCCCCCGCCGTTTGCGCGCCTAGCAGAAATGCGACCGGTGAGGCCGTACCCTGTGTCGCGATCACCTGCAGGATATAGAACGGGACCGCCATGACCACTCCGCCGCCGAGCCATTGTGCATATACGAAAAGACGGAAGCGGCGGTCGCTGCGAAACACCGCCACACCCTGCCGTAGGAATTCGACAAAGCCATCAGCGGAACGCTGGGGTAGCGGCGCGGCAGGTTCGCCGGCGGAAACAAACGATAGCGTCGATGTCAAGAGCAGGACAGCGCCCAACAGCACGACTGCAGCGTAGCCACCGGGGAAGGTCAAGGTATTAAATAATTCGTGCGCCGCCGCCGCCACACCAAGTGCAAGTAGGCCGCCACCAAAGAATCGGATCGCGAGCAAGCGGCTGCGACGTGCCGACGCGACCGAGCGTGCGACGATGTCGTTGTAGGGGACGGCGACGATGCCACTGACGAATGCATAAACCGTCCATAGCGTGAAGAACAGTATAATCACGGAACGGTTGGGAAGGTCGCCGGCGATCGCAAGCAACCCAGCCACCCCGGCCAAACACACTACGCGCCCAAATGCACCGATCATGTAGAAGGGCATGCGCCGCTGGCGCCGTTGCGCGAAATAGCCGACGAAAAGCTGCGGGAACAACCACCCATAACGCGAAATGGCGGCCGCCGCGCCGACAGCGTACGTGCTACCGGTCAAGCCGTGGACGAGTGCGGCGATTATCGTGCTGGTATCAACCGCCGCCGCGCCGCCCTGGAAGAAGACGCCCGCAGCCGAAATACGCCAGAAACGCTTTGTTGAGTCACGAGCGCGCAGCGGCGTCTCCTTTGACCACCTGCAAGTCGCCAAGCGCAACGCCGTTCCTCCACAATGCCAAGGCGCCGATGCCGGCGACGGTTAGCATGCTTGAGAATTGAACTACTAACACCATCGCCAACGCCTGTTCTTCCGCAACGCCGAGCAGGTCCAGCGCAAAGATCGCACCAAAGAAAAAACCACCCGGAATCCGCGCAAGACGGGTGAGGATGATCAGAAAGCCGAGGAACACAACCAGGAAGACGTAGTCCGCCGGACGGAGCACGACCCCGAAGGCCAGCCCCGCCCACAGAAAGTGTGTGATGGCGATCAGCTTGATCAGAATACTGGCGAGCACAATGCTGACGCCTCGCCAAGCCGCCTGCGGCCACACGATGCCCTCGGCGAAGGAACGCATGAACCTACCGGCCGGAGCGGCGAAGCGCGCCGGCAGACGACCGATCAGCCGTATGATCCAATTGTCACGGCGCTGAACGTGACGCTTGTAACGGGCGAGCGCAATAAATAGCAGTGTGAACAAAACCAATCCGCCGACCCCGCCGACCGTCAGCCCAAAGCGTATGCCGCCGCTTGGGTCGGGGAACACGGTGAGGGTCAAGGCAAGCGCGACAAAACCGCTGAAGACCACACCGTCAACCAGCCGGTCGATGGCGGCGGTGGCCAACACAGCGCTCACCGTCAAATTTTCCAGTCGAGCGACGAGCCAAGACCGCACCAGCGGGCTCACGCCAAAGGGGATAAGCAGCGTGGTCAGATAGCCGGCCATGATCGCGCCGAACAGGCGCAGCGTGCCGATCGAGCGGATTGCATAGAGCAGCTGTCGCCATTTCCAGGCGCGGACCAGTTGCTCGAGCGCGATCGCAAGCGGCACTAGCAACAGATACCCCACATTGGCCTCGGCGACGAGCGTGCCCAGACGTCCGAAGTCGATGCGCCATAACACCCAGGCGAGTACTGCCACACCGACTAATCCGGCGCCGATTGACCACCAGTGATGCCTCCACTTGCCCGCTGCCTGTGACATCATTTGGTGACACCTTAAAAATTAAACTGACCACTCACGCGCGCAAGACTATCCAC
>VRUB01000221.1 GCA_019456345.1 Nitrospira sp.
AAATGTCGGCCAGATCACTTTCGCGACATGGTCGGCCTCCGGCGGACCCGACGACCTCACGTTGATCGCGTATCCGTCGTCCGTCTTCTTCGACGGTCGCGGCGCGAGTCGACCCTGGCTGCAGGAATTGCCCGATCCCGTTTCGAAGATCACTTGGGGCTCGTGGGTAGAGATCCATCCGGAGACGGCGGCTGAGCACGGGATCGTCGACGGAGATTTTGTCGAGGTGACCTCTTCTGCTGGTACGGCGGTCGCGCCCGCCTTCCTGTATCCCGGGGTGCGTCGCGACGTCATCGCGATGCCGTTGGGGCAGGGTCACTCGGAGCTCGGCCGATACGCGCAAGGTCGCGGGGCCAACGTGTACGACGTGTTGGACAGCGCGCCAACGGCGTTCGGCGGCTTGTCACACTATCAGTCGGTGACGATTCGACCCACCGGCGAGCACGAAGTACTCGCGACGCCGGCCGGTAGGAGCCGGCAGATGGGTCGGGGGATTGCCCAGAGCACGACGTTCGAAGAAGTCGAATCAGGCGAAGCGCACGCGGCTCACGCAGAGCACGCGGCCGAAGTGCCCGAGAACATCGAGCGCGCGCTCGACGAATGGCAAGCGGCGCAAGAGCGCGAGCAAGCCATCGGCAACTATGCCGGTGAACATCCGCGGTGGGGATTGGCCATCGATCTCAGCCGGTGCACCGGGTGTAGCGCGTGCGTCACCGCCTGCTACGCGGAAAACAACATACCGGTCGTCGGCAAGGAAGGCGTGCAGCGCGGTCGGGAGATGTCGTGGCTGCGCATCGAGCGCTACTTCGAGGGTGGCGAAGGTGATGAGCCGCTGACGGTCGAGATCCTGCCGATGATGTGCCAGCAGTGCGGACGCGCCCCGTGCGAACCGGTTTGCCCTGTGTTCGCCGCGTATCGTACGCCTGACGGACTCAACGGCCAGATCTACAACCGTTGCATCGGGACGCGGTACTGCAGCAACAACTGCCCGTACAAGGTCAGATACTTCAACTGGTTCGACCACGCGAACGCCAACGACGCGGCGTACTCGTTCCCCGAGCCGTTGCCGTTGCAGTTGAACCCGGACGTTACGGTGCGTTCCAAGGGCGTCATGGAGAAGTGTACGTTCTGCGTGCAGCGGATTCGCGACACGCAGAATCAGGCGGCGCTCGCGGACCGGGAAATAGCCGACGGAGAGATCATGACGGCGTGCCAGCAATCCTGTCCTGCCGATGCCATCACCTTCGGCGACTTGAACAATCCCAATTCAGAGGTGTCTCGTCTGTTCCGAAACGAGTTGAGTTATAGGGTGTTGGAAGGTCTGAACACCGATCCGGGTGTGGCGTACCTGATGAGGGTGCGCAACACGGTGGAGGCATAACCGGCATGGCGACGACTGCCCCTCCGGAGAACGTGCCGGCCGCCCGCCCCACGTACGCGGACATCACGCGCGACATTGCCGCCACGCTCGGCAACCCGACCAAGGTCTACTATGGACTGCTGGCGTTTGTTATCACGATCATGTTGATCGGGTTCGGCGCCCTCCTGTATCAGATCAGGATTGGCCTTGGCGTGGCCGGTTACACCCCGCCGGTCATGTGGGGCGTGTACATCACCACGTTCGTCTTCTGGGTCGGGATTGCGCACTCGGGCACGCTGATCTCCGCGATCCTATTCTTGTTCCGTTCCGCGTGGCGTACCGCTGTGTACAGAACCGCGGAAGCCATGACGGTCTTTGCCGTGATGACGGCGGGACTCTTCCCGCTCATCCACGTCGGCCGATTGTGGTACGCGTATTGGCTCATTCCCTATCCCAACCAGCGCATGCTGTGGGTGAACTTCAAGTCGCCGTTGGTTTGGGATCTCTTCGCCATCGGGACGTACTTTATCGTCAGTAGCTGCTTCTTGATTCTGGGTCTCATTCCCGACATTGCCGCGGTGCGTGACAAAGCCACCGGATGGCGCAAGAAACTCTATACCATCACGGCGTTGAATTGGCGGGGCACCGACCAGCAGTGGCGCCACTATACCCGGGCGTACCTGTACCTTGCCGCCCTCGCGACACCGCTGGTGCTCTCGGTGCACAGCGTCGTGTCGTGGGACTTTGCCATGTCCATCGTGCCGGGATGGCACGCGACGATCTTCGCTCCGTACTTCGTGGCGGGTGCGATCTATTCCGGCGTCGCCTTGGTCATTACACTGCTCGTCCCGTTACGGAAGGTGTTCCGGGTCGATAAGTACATCACGACCGATCACTTCGAAAACCTGTCAAAACTGCTTTTGTTGACGGGCATGATCGTCGGGTACGCATACGTCGCTGAGTACTTCCTCGCGTGGTACAGTGGTAACGAGTTCGAGCGCGCTTCGTTCTGGAATCGCGCCTTTGGGGACTATTGGTGGGCAACCTGGACGATGATCATCTGTAACGGATTCTTGCCGTTCCTCCTGTGGTTCAAGAAGATCCGTCGCTCCATACCGGCATTGTTCGTCTTGGCCTTGTTCGTGAACCTCGGGATGTGGTTCGAGCGATTCGTCATCATCGTGGTGTCGTTGTCGTTCGAGTACGAGCCCTATGCGATGGGTCACTACACGCCGTCGTGGGTCGACTGGGCGATTCTGGCTGGAAGCTTCGGCTGGTTCTTCATGTGGTTCCTGCTGTTTGCCAAGAATTTCCCGACGGTGTCGATTACCGAAGTGAAAGAGGTCATTCCCATGCCTCGGAAGAGGGCCGTATGACGAGGACGCCCGGAGGGATTCTCGCCGCTTACAAGAACATCGACGCGGCTACGGAGGCCATCGCGGCCTTGAAGCAAAAAGGCCATGAGGGATTCACGGTGTATTCGCCTGCGCCGA
>VRUB01000044.1 GCA_019456345.1 Nitrospira sp.
CATCGGCGAGGAGCTGATGGCCCAGGCAAATCCCGAGAAACGGCATGCCACGGTCGCTGACCGCTTCACGAATGACTGCCTTCTCGTCAACCAACCACGGATATCGCTCCTCTTCCCATACATCCATGGGTCCACCCATCACCCACAGGGCATCGTAGCCCGCCAGCGACGGGATCGGCTCACCCTCATCGAGCTCGACCGCATCCCATTCGACGCCGTCCTCTTTCAGGAAATCGCGAAAGACCCCGGGATGCTCGACGGGGATATGTTGGAGAACCAGGAGTCGCATGTGACCGGTTTTCAGATCGGTACGTTTGCAGACGGATTGACGCGGGTTACCCAACTCGTACTGTACGTGCGAATCGAGCTTGAACTGCCATGGTTTTACAGCTTAGACTGCCGCGTCGGGCGGCGTCGATCCAAATGACTTCGGAGCCGGCGCGCAGTCACCGCCCGGCCGATCCCCCGACAAGAACCCGGAAAAGATAGCAAATAAATGACGGCGAAGATAATAGATGGAGAAGCGATTGCGGCGGAGGTAAGGAACGAAGTCAAGGTTGGAGTCGATGAGCTCAAGGCCAGCGGGATTACCCCCTGTCTTGCGGCCGTGCTGGTCGGGGACGTTCCCGCCTCGCAAGTCTACGTAAGAACCAAGAGAAAGGCGTGTGAGCACGTCGGGCTTTCCTCGGTTCTGCATACGCCGGCCGGGGATATTCCGGAAGCGCAGCTCCTGGCCTTGATCGATCAGTTGAACGACGACCCCGCAATACACGGAATACTTATTCAGCTGCCGCTGCCCGATCATGTCGACGAGGCCAAGGTCATCGAGCGCCTATCGCCGTCCAAGGACGTGGACGGCTTCCACCCGAGCAATGTCGGCAAGCTGGTCATCGGCATGGACACGTTCAAGCCGTGCACGCCGGCCGGCGTGCAGGAGCTGCTGGTGCGCAGCGGCATCGAGATCGCCGGCAAGCATGCGGTCGTCATCGGCCGCAGCAACATCGTCGGCAAGCCGATGGCCAACCTGCTTGTGCAGAAGCACAAGGACGCCAATGCGACCGTAACCGTTTGTCACAGCCGGACTAGGGATCTGGCGGCGCTGACACGCCAGGCGGACATACTGATCGCAGCGCTTGGAAGTCCCCACATCGTCACGGCCGACATGGTGAAAGCAGGCGCCGTGGTGATCGATGTCGGGATCAACCGGGTCGATGACGCATCGGCGAAGAAGGGCTACAGGATCGTCGGTGATGTCGACTTTGATGCCGTGAGTCAGGTGGCATCGGCCATTACTCCCGTGCCGGGCGGCGTCGGGCCGATGACGGTGGCGATGCTGATGGTAAATACCTTGAAGGCAGCGCGCATGACATTGGGCTGATGCGCGCAGTGAAGTCGCGGGCACCGCGCGCATAGGAGTAAACGATTCAATTATGGTCCGCTACTCCATCTTCACACTCGTCCGTAACGCCATCGCGTACCATGCGCATTGGCCGCAGGCCTGGCGCCGCCCGCAACCCAAGCGCAGCTACGATGTAGCCATCGTGGGCGGCGGCGGGGCTTCAGCGCTCGCCGGTCGCTGATACCGGCGAGCTTTCAACGGGAAGCTCTGAATGCTGAGAGTAATTAAGTCATGTTTGAATTAACCGATGCTCAAATAGAGCTGCAGCAGCACGCACGCACCGTGGCGCAGAAGGAAATCGCGCCACGCGCGGCCGAAGTGGACCGCTCGGAGGAGTACCCGTGGGCGAATGTCGAGGTACTGACCGAGGCGGGTTACATGGGCATGACCATCCCCGAGGCCTATGGCGGACTGGGCCTGAGCTATCTGGATGCGGTGCTCGTGGTCGAGGAGATGGCCAGGGTTTGCGGCGTTACGGGGCGCATTGTGGTCGAAGGCAACATGGGCGCCATCGGCGCCATCATGCACTATGGTAGCGAGGAACAGAAGAAGCTCGCGGCGGGGCTGGTGCTGCAGGGAGATAAGCCCGCCATTTGTATTACGGAACCCGATGCCGGCAGTGCCGCCTCGCAAATGACCACCCGTGCCGAGCGCAAAGGCGACCGCTATGTGCTCAACGGCCGCAAGCACTGGATTACAGGTGGCGGCGTATCGAAACTGCACTTCATCTTCGCACGCGTTTTTGACGACGGTGAGGAACAAGGCATCGGCGGGTTTATCGCCGTGCGCGATGAGGCGAAGGGGCTGGTCATCGGCCGACGCGAACCGGCGATGGGTCTTCGCGGAATACCGGAAACCGAGATCCTCTTCGAGGACCTGGAGATCCCGGCGACGATGATGGTAGTTCCGCCCCAGGGAATTCGCCGTGGGTTCGCGGGACTGATGAATGCCTACAATGCGCAGCGCGTGGGCGCTGCCGCCGTTGCCCTGGGAATTGCCGCCGGTGCCTACGAGCTTGCGCTCGACTACGCGCAGCAGCGCGAGCAGTTCGGCCGTCCGATATGCGAGTTCCAGGGACTGCAGTGGATGCTGGTGGACATGAGCACCCAGCTAAATGCCGCCCGCTTGCTGATTTACAAGGCAGCTGCAGGAGCGGCCAACGGTTTTCCGGACATTACCGAAGCCGCACAGGCCAAGGTGTTTGCCTCCGAGATGGCGATCAAGGTGACCAACGACGCGCTGCAGATCTTCGGCGCCTCCGGATACTCGCGCAATCTGCCGCTGGAGCGCATGGTCAGGGATGCGCGCATGTTTACCATCGGCGGCGGCACTGCGCAGATCCTTCGTACTGTCATCGCGTCGAAATTGCTCGGGCGCAAGTTGCCGCAGACACGTGACGGGTATTTGTCGACAAAGGAAAAATAAAACACCGTCACCATGCCATCCGCTGCTGACATTATTGCACGACGCCTGTTTGATGCCGGCTGCCGCCACGCCTTCGGCATCCCCGGAGGTGAGGTGCTGACAGTGATGGATGCGCTCTCCAACGCCGGTATCGAGTTCGTTCTGACCAAACACGAGAATTTTGCCGGCTTCATGGCGGAAGGGGCATTTCATAGCACGGGCGCCCCCGGTGTGTTGCTGGCGACACTCGGTCCCGGCGTGGCCAATGCGGTGACTGTGGTCGCCAATGCCTTGCAGGATCGCGTGCCATTGATTTTTCTGACCGGTTGTGTGGACCCGGTCGATGCCCCGACCTATACGCACCAGGTGTTCGATCATCGGGCGCTACTGGGGCCCATCACCAAGGCGAGCTTCACGGTAGTGGATGGCGCCGTGGACGTCGTGATCGACAAGGCCGTATCGATCGCACTCGATGACCAGCCCGGGCCGGTCCATATCGATGTGCCTGTCGGCGTCGCCGGCAACCCGCAACCCGAGGCGTTCGGCGTACAGCGCGTGCGACCCGCACCGGCCGCACCCGCGCCCGGTGCGGAGCTCGAAACCGCCCGCCGCTACCTGCGCGAGGCGATGCGACCGTTGATGCTGGCGGGTGTCGATGTGCTTTATCACAACGCCGCGCCCGCCGTCGCGGCCATGGCCGCGGACTTCGGTATTCCGCTGATTACGACCTACAAGGCCAAGGGCGTGCTCCCCGAGGATCACCCGTTGGCGCTCGGTGCGGCGGGGCTATCGCCCACAGCCGATAAGTTCCTGCTGCCGCTGCTCAAACAGAGCGATTTGATCTTACTGGTCGGCTACGACCCGATCGAAATGCGCATGGGCTGGCGCAACCCGTGGGACCGTCACACGCCGGTCGTGGAATTTGCGCCGGTGCCCAATACGCACTACGTACATCAAGCGCGTGTGAGCTTTATCGGTCATGTGGGGGCAGGCGTGTCCGCGCTGCGCGAAGGTGTGGAGCCGAAACCCACCTGGCCCGGCGACGAGCCGGGCACGGCGCGCGCGGCCTTGAGGTCCGCTTTCAAGCCAGACGAAGAGTGGGGCCCCGCCGCGGTCGTCGATACGATACGAGGAGTCCTGCCGCGCCATGGTGTGGCCACGGCCGACAGCGGCGCGCACCGCATCCTGCTCAGCCAGGTGTGGGAATGCTACGAGCCGCATACACTGCTGCAGTCCTCCGCACTCGGTGCCATGGGCGGCGCCTTGCCGTTGGCCGCCGGCTTCAAGCTGAGCGCGCCACAACGCCCGGTGGTGGCCTTCACTGGCGATGCCGGGCTCGAGATGGTGCTGGGTGATCTGGCCACGGTTCGCGACCAGCGCCTGGCGCTGGTGATCGTGGTGTTCATCGACGAGTTGCTCGGACTGATCGAGATCAAGCAACGCCAGTCCGGGCTCACTAATCTCGGTGTCGAGTTTGGCGGTACCGACTTTGTGGCCCTCGCCCAGGCCATGGGCGGTCACGGCGTGGTGACGGCCAGCCGTGATGAGCTGGCGCGAGAATTCGAAGCGGCCCTGAATCGCGACAGCTTCACGATCCTTGCTTGCCCAATCAGCAAGCGTGCCTATGATGGTCGGCTCTAACGGTTTGCTTCGCTAATTGATAAAGCGTCCGAAGCGCACGGCCGACTCGCCCTTGCGCAGGCGCCGCGACGGCATGATGAGCACGCAATTGTCGTAAGGTGTCTTTATTTCTTCGTCGCCGTCGTAACCGATCACGGTTCCCGCCGCGGTAATGAGCTCCATGCCCCTGAAGTCCTGCGTGAACTTGAAGTTGTCGGTCTTGATGGTCACGGGGCCGGTCACCTCTATGAGCTTTTGGCCTGCCGGCGGGTCGGCAGGCAGGTGGTCGGCGATGAGCTGCGGGTCAACTACGTCATAGTGAGCCAGAAAGCGCAACGCCATCTCTTTCGCCACGACCGCGCTGCCCGCTTCCCAGTGTTGCCCGCACTCGATCAACAAGGCGTTGCGTGGATCGGTCTCCTCGCCGAATGGTCCGTAGTCGCGCAGGCGTCGGCCCGCTGCGTGCCCCGCGTCGCTCACGGCATGCGCCGGGTATGCCAGCTCGCGCGCCAGTTGTCGGCCTTTCTCGAGGGGTCCACACATGCACAACGGCACCGTGGGGTGCTGCATGGAGTGGATATCGAGCAAGTAGTCTGCCTGATCCACGATCGGCCGCAGCTCGCGTGCGCGCCGCAGCTCCGTGCTGTCGCGCGTGCCCTCCAGCACGGTTTTGTCCCATACGCGATTGAAGTCCTCATCGACATAGCGCGAGACCTCCGGGTTTGCCGGATCGAAGCGCTCGAACGCAGCGACATTCATGAAACCCAGCGTCAGCTTACCGCGGGTAGGGCGCACGTCGTTGCGCAACAGAAAGTCTAACGCGATGGCACCACAAAGCTCGTTCCCGTGCACCACTGCGCTCAACATGATATGCGGACCTGGCTTGCCGCTGTCGAATGTGGTGACGTAGTCCACACCGGTGTTACCGGCGCGGTAGGGCGCGATGTCAGGAGCCTGTAGATTTACGGGGTACGAGCTTGCCATATTTGTGCTTTTTCGTTCTGAAAATCTTTGCGTCTTTGTGTTGTCAGTTAACTTGTTCCCGCGCGAAAAGGCAGATTGCCTCCACCAGCCTGTCCAGGTCTTGCTTCAGCGCCGCAAAACCACCGTTCGGTTCGATGCTTTCCTCGTCCATGTAGAGTGCGCGGTTGACTTCGATTTGCAAGCTGTGCCGGCCGCCGGCTGGTCGAGCGTAGCGCTGGATAAGCTCCACCCCCTTGTAAGGATTATTAACCGTTACGCGGTAACCCATGGTGCGCAGCGTCTCGGTGACCATTTCGGTGAATGTCCGATGACACGTGGTGGTGTCACGATCGCCGATGCAAAAGTCCGGGCGCGTAACGCCCGGGCCCTCCGGCGAGACCTCGGTGCTCACGGACGGCATCGAATGGCAGTTGACGTGCCAGACAGCACCGCAGCGGCTGTACGAGTCGTCCAGCAGTTGCTCGAGCTCCCGGTGGTAGGGCCAGTAGTAGCGGTCCAGCCGGCGGCGCACCTCGGCCACGCTCAAGCTGCGATCGTACATCTGGCCGCCGGGTTCACGCTTCGGGATCAGCCCGACACCGAGCGCTACCTTGGGGCCGGGATTCACGGCGCCGGGCCACGGCGCATCGAGCAGGGTCTCGTCGATATCATCGGGTGCACGGTTGGGGTCGATGTAACTGCGCGGGAACAGTGCGTGCAGCAGCACTGCCCCGTGATCCGGCGCGGCTTCGTATAGCCGGTCGACGAACGCGTCCTCGGTCTGGCGCACGGCGCTTTGGGGCAGCGCGTGATTGAAGTCGTCCGGGTAGATACAACCACTGTGCGGTGAATCGAATACCACGGGTGCCCATTCCCCGTCGGGGTCGTGCCGTTGCAGTATGCCGGGGATTATATGGGCCATGGCCGCCCTTCAGTGCGTGTCGTTCAGGTGGCAGGCGGAGACCCGACCGGGCGCAACGGCTTTCAGCACCGGCACCTCGTTTCGGCAGCGCTCGGTGGCGTGCGGGCAGCGCGGGTGGAAGTGACAGCCGCTTGGCGGGTCAATGGGCGAGGGGATCTCACCGGCGACCGGTGCGAAATCTCGCCGGCGTGCATCGAGACGTGGGACCTCGTTCAGAAGCGCTTTTGTGTACGGGTGGTTGGGCGATTTAAACAACTCCTCCGTCGGTGCGATCTCGATGATGCGGCCGAGATACATAATGATCACTCTGTCGGAGATGTGCTCGACCACGCCCAGGTCGTGGCTGATGAACAGGTAGGTCAGGTTCAAATCCTCGCGCAGGCCGATGAAAAGGTTCAGGACCTGCGCCTGGATGGACACGTCGAGCGCGGCGATGGCCTCGTCACACACCAGGAACTCAGGTTTTACCGCAAGTGCGCGCGCGATACCGATGCGCTGGCGCTGTCCGCCCGAGAACTGGTGCGGGTAACGGCGACGGTAGTCCGGGTCGAGCCCGACTCGCAGCATGATGTCCTCGACGTAAGCGGCGGTCTCGGCACGTTTGATGATCCCGTGAATAGTCGGAGCCTCACCGATGATGTCTTGCACGCGCATGCGCGGGTTGAGCGAGGCAAAGGGGTCCTGGAAGATCATCTGGATCTGCAGCGCGGCGGTCTTACTGTCGGCGTCGTCCATGCCTGCGACGTCGGTTCCCTTGAACAAGATCTTGCCCTCGGTCGGCGGCAGTATGCCGGCGACCATGCGCCCTACGGTCGACTTGCCGCAGCCGGACTCACCCACGAGGCCCACCACCTCGCCCGGATCGATGGAAAAATCGACATGGTTGACCGCGTGCACGACTTCCTCGCGCACACCGGCACCGAGCTTTTGGGCGATCTTGCCTGCAAGATCCAGCGTCTTGACAAAGCGCTTGGTCAGATCGCGGGCCTCGAGCATGGTGTTCATGCATGCCCCTCCAGGCAGGGGTGGAAGCAACGGACCTTGTGCCCGGACCGCGGCTCGGACAGGCGCGGCTCTTGCTCGCAGATCCCGCTGGCGCGCGAACAGCGCGTGCGAAAAGCACAGCCTGGAGGCAGATTAAGCAGGGAGGGCGTCATTCCGGGTATCTGCGCAAGCGGCTGGCCGCGCGGGTTGTGGCTCGGGACCGAACCGATCAGACCGACGGTGTAGGGATGTACCGGATGATCGAGCACGTCGTCCACCAGCCCCTGCTCGACGATCTTGCCGGCGTACATGACACAGATCTTGTCAGCGAGCCCTGCGACCACGGCCAGATCGTGCGTGATCCAGATGAGCGCCATTCCCAGCTCGCGGCACAGCTTCTGCGCCTCGTACAGGATCTGTCCCTGGATGGTCACGTCAAGCGCAGTGGTAGGCTCGTCGGCAATGATCAGGTCGGGTTTGTTGAGTAGCGCGATGGCGATCGCCACGCGCTGGCGCATGCCGCCGGAAAACTGATGCGGGTAGGCGCGCAGGCGCTCATCGGGTGACGGAATACCGACCTGCCCCAGGGCATCGCGCGCCCGTTGGCGCGCGCTTGCGTGATCGATGCGCTCATGCGCCCTGATGGTCTCGATCATCTGGGTGTCGATACGCAGCACCGGGTTCAGCGTCATCATGGGATCCTGGAAGATCATCGCGATGCGGCTGCCGCGCAGCGCGCGCATGTGTTCCTCACTGGCTGTTAGGAGATTCTCGCCATTGAAAAGAACTTGTCCGCCGACAATCCGGCCCGGCGGATCGACCAATCCCATAATAGAAAACCCCGTTACCGACTTGCCGCAGCCCGATTCACCCACCAGGCCCATGACCTCGCCGCGTCCCACGGCGAAGCTCACGCCGTCGACTGCCTTGACCACACCTGCCTTCGTGAAGAAGTAGGTCTCGAGGCCTTCGACCTGCAATGTCGAGCGCGCACTGGTCATGGCTCGATGTCTCCGCGGGGGCCCCTATCTTTGTAAGCGCGGGTTGAGCACGTCACGCAGTTGGTCGCCCACGAGGTTGATGCTTACGATGGTGACGAGCAGTGCCACGCCCGGGAAGAAGCTGATCCAGTACCTGCCGCTCAGCATATACTCGAAGCCGTTGGCGATCAGCAGGCCCAGCGACGGCTCCGTTATCGGCAGGCCGACCCCGAGGAAGCTCAATGTCGCTTCCAGCGAGATCGCATGTGCGGTCTGCAAGGTGCCGACGACGATCAACGGCGCCAGGCAATTGGGCAACAGATGTCGGAAAACAATGCGCCGGTGACCTAATGCCAGGCAGATGGCGGCTTCGATATACTCCTTGTTGCGCTCGACCAGCGCACTGGCGCGAACCGTCCTGGCATAGTAGGCCCACTGTACGGCAACCAGCGCGATGATGATCTTGTCGACGCCCTTGCCGAGCACGGCCAGCAAGACCAGCGCGATCAGAATAGCGGGGAAGCTCAGCTGCAAGTCCACGATGCGCATGATCAACGTATCGGTACGGCCGCCGAAGTAGGCGGCTATGAGACCGATGGTGCCACCAATGCACAGCGCGATGAGACCACTCATCACGCCCACCCAGAGGCTGGTGCGAAGCCCGTAGAAAATCGCGCTCAGCAGATCGCGGCCGGCGCCATCGGTCCCGAGCCAGAAGGTCATGCCGTCCAAATTCCTGGTCCCGGGCGGCAAGCGGTTGTCGAGGACCGTCACGATGGCCAGATCGTACGGGTTGGTGGGCGAGATTAGCGGGGCCACGACGGCGATAAAGATAATCACCAACAACACGGTAAAGGCCGCTATCGCTGTCCCGCTCTCAAAGAAATCCGACAGAAACCGGCGAAACGGCGTTTGCACCTTGACGGCGGCGGCTTCCGTGGGCGCCCCCGCGGGTACGCTGATTTGCTGCACGCTCGTCGTCATGCCTTGACATCCTGTAGCCGTACTCGCGGATCCAGCACCGAGTAGAGCACGTCGACCAGCAGGTTGATCGTAACGAACATCAGCACCGTGATCATGAGGTAGGCAACGATGATCGGCCGGTCGAGGTTCTGGATCGCCTCGATCACCAGCTTGCCCATTCCCGGCCAGGCGAACACCGTTTCCGTGACCACCGAGAAGGCGATCAGCCCGCCCAGCTCGAGACCGAGCACCGTGACCACCGGAATCATAATGTTCTTTAACAAGTGAACCAGTATCACCCGGCGCGAGCTCAGCCCTTTGGCGTGCGCGAACTTGATATAGTCCTGATGGACTACCTCGCGCGTAGCCGCCCGCGCCACGCGGATGGTCAGTGACATCTTGAATAGCGACAGGTTGAGCGCCGGCAGCACCAGGTGTCTCAAGCCATCCCACGTCAGAAAGCTCACCTGGATGCCTAGCAGCGAGGTGGTCTCGCCGCGGCCGGTCGACGGTAGCCAGCCCAGCATCACCGCAAACACCATGATCATCATCAGCCCGACCCAGAAGGTCGGCAGGCTAAAGCCGAGGATCGAGCCGGCCATGATGGTCTTGCTGAACTTGGAGTCCGGTTTGAGGCCCGCGTAGATGCCCAGTGGGAGGGCAATGACCACCGCGAGGAGCAGCGCGGCGAACGCCAGCTCGAGCGTCGCGGGCATGCGCTCGACGATCAACTTGAGCGCGGGCTCGCCGAAGATGAAAGACTTTCCCAGATCGCCCTTGACCGCGTTGGAAAGGAAGAACCAGTACTGCTCGTGCACCGGGCGGTCGAGCCCGAACGCGCGCATCGTCTTTTCGATCTCCGCCTGGTCGGCCTCCGGGTTGATCAGCATGTCGACCGGGTCGCCGACCACGTTCACGGCGAAAAAGACGAGCAGCGACATCACTGCCACAACGACAATGCTCTGCAGCAGCCGACGGATGATGAAGACCGACACGGATCCAGAGACTGCCGGCGGGCGGGTGCGTAGCCTGCACCGCCCGCCGGCTAGCAGCTTACTCGGACACGATACCCGTATATAAGGTCTGCTCGTCAGTGCGAGCCAGGTACTTCAGTCCCTTTCGACTGGCCCAGGTGTTGACCTGGTAGTGCAGCGGAATGATGCCGAGGTCGTTGACCGCGACCTCGGTCGCCTTGGCCAGCAGCTTCTGGCGCTTGGCGTCATCAACGGTCGCCAACGCCTGCTCGACCAGCTGGTCCACTTCGGGGTTGGAGTAGCGGCCGCGGTTCGAAGCCCCGAAACCCCGCGATTTGTCATAAGTGTGCAGCAGCGACTTCAACGGCGAGGAGGCCTCGCCCGATCCCGCGCCCCAGCCGACCAGGATGAAGCTGAACTCCGGCGACTTGTTCGGTCCGCCGCGAGAAGCGCGCTTGAAGTACACGCTCTTGGGCATGGTCTCGACCGCGGTTTTGATCCCGATGCGGGTCAACATCTGCGCGATCGCCTCCGCGATCTTGGCGTCGTTGATATAGCGGTCGTTAGGACCGTGGATCGTGAGCTGGAAGCCGTCGGGCAGCCCCGCGTCCGCCAATAATTGCTTGGCGCTCTGCGGGTCATGTTTCTCCGGCTTGAGGTTTGCGCTCACACCGAAGAATCCCGCCGGCAGCAACTGGCCCGCGGGAATCGCCACACCCTCCATGACGCGTTCCACAATCGCTTCGCGGTTGATCGCCTTGGAGATGGCGCGGCGCACGCGCACGTCCTTCAGCGCATTCTTGACCGGGCCACCGTCCTTGGCCTTGACGTACGGTGAGTCGTCGCGGAACTGATCCATGTGCAGGTAGATCACGCGGTTAGATACACCCTGGCTCAGATTGAGCTTCGGGTTCATCTCGAGCTGCGTGATGTCGGTGGTGGGGACGTTATCGATAAACTCGACATCGCCGGCCAGCAGCGCCGCCACGCGCGCGGGCCCCGACTTGATCGGCTTGATGACGACCTTCGACCACTGCGGCTTCTTGCCCCAGTAGTTGTCATTGCGTTCCAGGATCAGCCGGTCGCCCGGTACCCACTCCACGAACTTGTACGCACCGGTCCCGATCGCTGCCTTGCCGCTGTTGTAGTCGGCGGTCGTGGCGCCCTGCCCGTGTTTTTTCGAGATGATGCTGAACGTGGACATGTCGTTGGGCATAAGCGGATAGGGCTTCTCCGTAATTATCCGCACCGTGTAATCATCGACCTTTTCTATCTTTTTGCCCTTCAGGTAGGTCCCGAAAGAGGACGGGCTCTGGGCCACGTTCGGTGCGCGCTCGAAGGTGAAAATGACGTCGTCGGCGGTGAACGGCGTGCCGTCATGGAATTTCACGCCCTTGCGCAGCTTGAACTCCCAGATGGTCTTTTTCACCGGCCGCCAGGATACCGCCAGCCCGGGTTTGAGCTGCTGATTCTCATCCGGCATCACCAGGCGATCGAAGATCTCGCGCGCGAGCGCATTGTTCGGCGTGAGGTTGTGGTAGTGCGGATCGATCGAGGTAGGCTCGAGCGCCAGCCCGACTCGCAGCTCCTGCGCGCTCAGGGCCACTGGCAGCAACAGCGCTGTTGCCACGACCCCGCTTACGAAATGTCTGAAAACACGCATTTTCACATCTCCTAGGGTGTTTTTATCGGGATATTCTCCACCCGCATCTGTTGTGCGGGTTCAATCATCCATATTGCCTAGGAAAGCGGGGCCCGGCAAGCCTTGGCCGACGAGGTGCCAGTGCCGTCACCGCTCAGGCGCTACCCACTGTGCGTCCTCGTCGAGCGGATAGACCGGCCGGGGCAGGTGTTTCCAGGTAAAGCGGCTGAGTACCGGTGAGGTGAGCCCGGGCGTGTCGACCTCGTAGACGTTTTCCGGCGGAAACCACGGCTCGAAACCCGCGCGGAAGTGGCCGCGTGATTTCACCACCACCGTACGCGCATGCGGGATCTCGAGCCCGAGCATCTCGAAAAACACGGGGTCGGCAGTCTGCTGGCGATTCGTGATGACCACCGCAACGATGCCGTCGTCGCCCCCGATCTGCAGTGCGGCCGCCGGACCGAGCGCCAGCGCCCGACCGGCGAAGATCCCGAGCCGGCCGATGACGTCGCCATCGCTCAGCGCCCGCACCCGGGCCGTGACCACGAAGCGCTTGGCGAACTCGGTCTCGTGCGCGCGATTAAAGACCGCCTCGAACTCGGCGCCGACCCCAAGCCGGTGCGCCTCGGCAGCCAGCGCCGGGTCGGCAAACGAGCCCACGTAAACACCCGGCACCTTTGCATCAACCAGCGCCGCGAGCAGCCAGGTGGTATCGCCGCCACCACCACCGCCGGGGTTATCGCCGGCGTCGGAAAAGATCACCGCCGGCAGGCGCTCGTCCTCACCGGTGCGCCGCGCCAGGCGCACGGCCTCATCCAACGGTGTGAGCTCGCGGCGAAAGCGTGCGCGCTGCGCCCAGCCGAAGCGCGCGATCTCCAGCGCAAGCCCGCGCGCAGCCGTCGGATCCTCGCGCGCGCTCACCACTACGGCCACGCCGTTGTATGGCGTATCGCTGAATACGAATCCGCCGAACACCGACACATTAATAATAGCCTCACCCAATTCCTGTTGGCGGCGCTGACCGTAGGCGATCATGTCGGCATAAGGGCCCTCGCGTGTGAGCAGTGTCACGCTCGGCGGTGTCAGTGGCAGGCGTACCAGCGCGGTCTTTGGCGGCGTGCCAGCGAGAATAGTGCGAAGCCGAAAGGCGGCCTCCTCGCCGCGCGGCCACATGTCCACATGCGGATTCGTGAGATAGCCGATAAGCAGGTCGGTGTTCTCGACCATGCGCGCGGAGATGTTCGCATGCAGATCGAGCGTGGAGACGATGATGGCCTGTTCGCCAACGACAGCGCGCACGCGGGCATAGAGCTCACCGTCGGGATCGGCGTCATGCGTCGCCGTCATGGCCCCGTGGTTTGCGAGATACACGGCGTCCACCGGCAGTACGCGTTCGAGCGCGGCGACGATCTTGTCCACACAGGCATGGAAAAACGTCTCCTCTACCGGGCCCCAGGGCTCGCACCCGGTCAGCAGGGTCGGCAGCGGTTGCCACGGGCCGGTGGCGTTCATGGCCTGCACGAACGCGGTCATCTCCTTCGGTATGATGGAATGCGTTTTGGCCGCCTCGCTCAGAATGGACTCGCCTTCGAGGTAGTAGCTCGCGCGAAAGTCCTGCTCGGTCGCAACCGGCGCGAAGGCATTGCTCTCCAGGACCATGCCGCCGAGGGCGACGCGCGGTATATGGACGGACATAATAAATAGTGTATTCCTAAAGTGTGAAAAAGCACCGATGCTCAGCGCTGTCCCACCAATCCCGGGCTGAGTTGCTGACACCCGTCAAGGCTTGAGGGTGCTTTTCGAATGGTCCCCGGTGTCATACATGACGAGTATTTGTTTCTGAGACACGCCGTGAAACCCTGCGGCGCTATGCAATCGTGCTGCGCTTGCAGGACCGGGGCTCGCCGTCCGTGTGGCGAGCCCGTTCGGCGGGAGAAAGGTTCACTGGACCTTTCTCTCACTCCGCCTCACCCCTGTAGGCTCGGTGCCAGCATCCCTGCTGGCAACGGTCTCAGAAACAAATACTCGTCATGGTTCGGGTATACCGGACGTTTATTTCTGAGACATGCCGTGAGACCCTCGCTGTCGGTGCGACGCCGGCGCCCGGGGGGCGACGGTCTCAGAAACAAATGCTCGCCATGGTTTGGGCTCAAGTGGGAGTTTATGGGACAGTGACGGATGCCTCCAAATTATAATGAAATCCGGGATTTAGTCGCAGCAGCGCCCTGCGGGGAGCGCAAGGGGCGCGCCATCGGTCCCGGCCATCCCCCAGCTGCTACGCTTAGAAAAGGCCTGCGACAGGCAAATAGCGTGACCTCGGATTTGCCTGGGGGAAAGGGGGGAACAATGGAAGCTGCCGTGAACGCTGCGAAGGGCCAGGTCCGATCCGACGATCGCACCCGGCTGGCCCCGGCGAGTCCGTTTCAATTTACCGGCAAGGCCGGCGAATACTTCAAGATCTGGATCGTCAACATCTTGCTGACGATTCTTACCCTCGGGATCTACTCGGCCTGGGCCAAGGTGCGCAGGAAGCGGTATTTTTATGGCAATACGCTCTTGCAGGAATCGGCGTTCGAGTATCTGGCCGAGCCGATGCAAATCCTCAAAGGCCGACTAATCGCGTTCGCAATATTTGTGGTGTACCTGGTTGTGACTAGTCTGGTACCACCGGTTGCGCCCGTGCTTGGGTTGGCGTTCATGGCCGTACTTCCCTGGCTGGTCGTCAAGGCCCATGCCTTCAATGCGCGGTACTCCGCCTACCGCAACATTCGCTTCGATTTCCGCGCGAACTACGGCGAGGCTGTCGGCGTCTACATTGGGTTGGCGCTGCTAGCGGGAATCACGCTGGGCCTCGCTTACCCCTATTACGCCTACCGCCGCAGCCGGTTCGTCATGGCCCACAGCGGCTACGGCATCACGCCGTTCACGTTCTCGGCACCTGCGAAGGCCTTTTACATGATCTATCTGAAGGCCGTGCTGATTGCGATTCTGGGCGGGGTTGTTGTCAGCGTGATTGTCGGGATGTTGCAAGCAGGCCTAGCGGCCGGCGAGCCGGGCAAGGTCCCGGCGTACGTAATGACGCTGTTTCCTGTGTTCGTTATCGTCGTTTTCCTGTGGGTGTGGGTTTATATAAAGACGGCGAGCGCCAATCTGGTTTGGTCCAACACCGCACTCGAGCGGCATCGGCTCCGTAGCACATTGAAGACATCAAAGATGCTGTGGCTATATATCACCAATGCCTTGGCGATAGCGCTGTCGCTCGGGCTAATGATTCCGTGGGCGCAGATTCGCACGACGCGCTACCGATTGGAAAATATGGCATTGCTGACGGCGGGCGACCTGGATGACTTCGTCGCGAGCCAGCGCGAAGGGGTAGCGTCCGCCGGCGAAGAAATTGCCGATTTTTTTGACTTCGATGTCGGTATATGAGGGCCCTGAAAGCGACCTATTACGACGGCAAGACCTCGAAACGCCAGGAGGTCCAGATCTATTTTGACAATCCCCGCCAACTCCGGGTCTCGGGGCTGGCGCACGAATTGAGCTTTTCCCTTTCGGAGGTACGCATTGCGCCCCGTGTCGGGAACACGCCGCGCAGCATTTACCTGCCCGGCGGCGCCAAGTGCGAAACGACTGACAACGACGCCGTCGACCGGATACTCGAGCATCGCCGCAGTGGCGGATGGCACGCATTCGTGCACAAGCTTGAAAGCAGGCTCGGCTATGTGCTGCTGGCGCTGGTCATCACCGTGGCCAGCGTATGGGGATTCATCCAGTACGGTATTCCCGCAATCGCCAAGCAGGTCGCCTACTCGCTACCCCCAGCGGTCGACACGGCGCTCGGTAAGGGTAGCCTGTCGGCGTTGGATCAAGCCTTTTTGTCGCCATCGGAGTTAAGCGAGCAGAAACAAAAGGAGCTGCGCGCGGCCTTTGCCGCGATGACACGGGACCTGGCCGACGAACATAGTTTTCGCCTCGAGTTCCGCAAAGGCGGAGCGGTCGGCGCCAACGCGTTGGCGCTGCCGTCGGGTATCGTTGTCATGACGGATGAACTGGTGGCTCTGGGCAAACATCGAAATGAATTGGTGGCGGTGCTGGCACACGAGATCGGGCACGTGACCCACCGTCACGCGCTGCGCCGCCTGTTGCAGGACTCGGCCACCGTCCTGCTCATCGTGGCGATTACGGGTGATGCCATGTCTATCACGTCTCTTTCCGCGACCGTGCCCACCTTGCTCATCGAGACCAAGTACTCGCGCGACTTCGAGCGCGAGGCCGACCGCTTCGCATTAGGCTACCTGAAAGAGAACAACATCAACCCGCGGCATTTTGCCGACATCCTGTCGCGCCTCGAGCAAAGCAGGCCGGGCGAAAGCGACATACCGGATTTCCTGTCGTCCCACCCCGCCACCAAGGAACGCATCAAAGCGTTCCAAAGTGCGAGCTAATCCCCCGAGCCCCTTCCCGCGGCGCGGTATCATCGCGGCGCGATGGTATACTTGATTTTTTCCTACGCGCATGGGCAGATGACAAAAACTCAGCCCACACTCGCCAGCATCTTTCGTCATGAGTAACGAAGAGACAAAAGACAAGCGGCGTGTCGGACTCTTTGTGACCTGTCTCGTCGACTTGTGGCGACCGAACGTCGGCTTTGCCGCCGTCAAGCTGCTCGAAGATGCCGGTTGCAAGGTCGAGGTGCCCCGGGCCCAGACTTGCTGTGGGCAGCCGGCCTACAACAGCGGCGATCTCAAAGACACCGAGAATATCGCCCGGCAAGTCATAGCGGCGTTCGAGCAGTTTGATTTTGTCGTGGCGCCTTCCGGCTCCTGCGCGGCCATGCTGAAGCTGCATTACCCGCAGCTTTTTGCGACCGACGCGCGTTGGCAGGAGCGCGCGCAAGCATTGGCCGAGCGCTGTTATGAGTTGGTGAGCTTCCTGACGGACGTGCTGGGTGTGGACAATATCGGCGCGCGCTTCGAAAGGACCGTGACTTACCACGATTCCTGCTCCGGGTTGCGCGAGCTCGGCATTCACGCGCAACCCCGCAGATTGCTTGCTGGTGTCACCGGGTTGAAGCTCTCGGAGATGGACGATGCCAACGTATGCTGCGGCTTCGGCGGAACCTTTTGCGTCAAGTATCCTGATATTTCCGCGCGCATGGTTTCCGACAAGCAGGAAAACATAAAAGCGAGCGGGGCCGACACCGTGCTCGGCGGCGACCTGGGTTGTTTGCTCAACATCGCCGGTCGCCTGAAACGACAGGGTAGTGCGGTCAAGGTCTATCACGTTGCCGAGATCCTGGCCGAGATGGCCACGTTCGCGATCGCTGAAGGCGAGGAGCCCACGTGAAATCGAATGCGCATGCCTTCAAGGCGCGGGCCACCGTGGCTTTGCAGGACATCAAGCTGCAAAAGGCGCTCGCCAACGCCAAGAGCGGCTTCGTCGACAAGCGCCTGGCGGCGATCGACGCGTTGCCCGAGTTCGAGCAGCTGCGTGAGGCCGCGTGCGAGCTCAAAGACCATACGCTTGCCCACCTCGACTATTATCTCGAACGTTTTGAGTCCCGGGTAATGGCGCACGGCGGCCACGTGCACTGGGCGCGTTCACCGGCGGAGGCGCGTGCGATCGTGGTGGACCTATGCCGCCGGGCCAACGCCAGGCGTATCACCAAGGGTAAGTCCATGATAGGCGAGGAGATCGCGGTTAACGAGGCGCTGGAGGCCGCCGGCTTCGAGGTCGTCGAAACCGACCTCGGCGAGTACATCATCCAGCTTGCCAAGGAGCCCCCCAGCCACATCATCGCGCCGGCGGTGCACAAGACCCGTGACCAGATCACCGAGCTGTTCCACGATCATCATCGCAAGTACGGCCGCGAAGAGCGCGTGACCGAGATACCCGATATTGTCAACGAGGCGCGCCAGGTGCTGCGCGAGGCGTTTCTAAGCGCCGATGTAGGCATCACCGGGGCGAACTTTCTTATCGCCGAGACCGGTTCCACCGTGATCGTGACCAACGAAGGCAACGGCGACCTGACCAACACGCTGCCGCGCGTGCACATCGTCACCGCAAGCATCGAGAAGGTCGTGCCGACCTTGGAGGACGTGACCACGATGCTGCGTTTGCTCGCTCGCAGCGCCACCGGCCAGGAGATGTCGAGCTACACCACGTTCTCCACAGGCCCGCGCAGAGGCGATGATCTCGATGGACCGCAGGAGTTTCACGTCGTGCTCGTCGATAACGGCCGCTCACGCATGCTGGGCGATGAGTTCCGCGAGATGTTGCGCTGCATTCGTTGCGGTGCCTGCCTGAACCACTGCCCGGTGTACAGCGCCGTTGGCGGGCACGCCTACGGCTGGGTGTACGCCGGTCCCATGGGCTCGGTGCTCACGCCGCTGATGGTTGGCCTTGCGGAAGCGCGCAACCTGCCCAATGCCTGCACGCTCAACGGGCGCTGCCAGGAGGTTTGCCCGATGAATATTCCGTTGCCGCGCATGCTGCGTGCATTGCGCGTGCACGAGTTCGAGGAGCGCCTGACGCCGCTGCGTATGCGCTGGGGATTGGGGGTGTGGGCCTTCCTCGCCAAGCGCCCGCGTCTGTACCACACGGCGAGCGCCGCCGCGATCCGGGTACTGGGGGCGCTAGGGCGCAAGCGCGGCCGTTTCCGTTATCTGCCCCTGGCCGGGGGCTGGACGCGCGCGCGCGACATGCCGGCGCCCGGACTTCGCACCTTTCAAAGTGCGTGGCGCCGGGCACACCGGAGGCAGCGCCCATGAGCGACGCACGCGAGCAGATCCTTGCGAGTATTCGCCACTCGCTCAAGCGCACGGGCACGCTCGAGGGCAGCGTGAGCCGGATGCTCGATGAGCGGCTGGCGCGGCATCCAGTCCACGTTCAACCGGCACTGCAAGGAGACCTCGCCGCGCGATTTGTCAGCAAGCTGGAAGCGGTTGCCGGCACGGCGGCACGGGTATCATCGCTCGCCGCGGTGCCCGACGCCGTCGTTGATTATCTGTCGGCGCAGGCCTTGTCACTGGAAGTGGTGATGGCGTCCGCGCCTATGCTGGCGCAGCTGGATTGGCCGGCGTCGCTGAAGATCGAGCGCCGCGTCGCCCGGCGCGAGGACCACGTGACCGTCACCGGCGCCTTCGCGGCTGTGGCGGAGACCGGCAGCCTGGTGCTGGTTTCGGGTCGCGAAAGCCCCACCACGCTCAACTTTTTGCCCGATGTCCATATCGTGGTGTTACGCCGCGAGCAGATCGTTGCCCACATCGAGGATGTTTGGTCGCAGCTGCGTAGCGAGCTCGCCGCGATGCCGCGCACCATCAACTTTATCACCGGTCCATCGCGCACGGCCGATGTCGAGCAGACCATCCAGCTCGGCGCCCACGGCCCACGCAGCCTGCATGTCATTCTCGTTCAGGGTTAACGACTCAACGCGAAGCCGCGAAGACGCACAGATTACTTGATGAGCCCTGCAGTCGTCCTCGACCGCTGTTCCCGACGCGATCTACCTCGGCAACTGCTCCCTGCGTTGCCCTAGCTCCTGCATCCCTGCAGTCGTCGTCCATCCATGGAGTTGTGCGTGCT
>VRUB01000222.1 GCA_019456345.1 Nitrospira sp.
CAGACAAGCGCATCGAGCTCCGCATCGGCATCAACCTGGGTGACGTGGTGATCGATGGGGACGACATCCAGGGCGATGGCGTGAACGTGGCGGCTCGGCTTGAAAGCATGGCGGAGCCGGGCGGGATCTGCGTCTCGGGAATGGTTTACGAGGGGGTGCGCGACCGCATCGATGTTCCGTTCGAGGACCTGGGCGAGCAGGCGGTCAAGAACATCGTCCGCCCAGTGCACGTATGGCGGTGGCTCGCGGTAGACGGGGCCGCGTCGGCGGGGCCATCCGAGGCGACCGAACCGTACGCGCTCCCCGACAAGCCGTCGATCGCGGTGCTGCCGTTCGACAACATGTCGGGCGATGCGGAGCAGGAGTATTTCTCCGATGGCATTACCGAGGACCTCATTACGGAGCTGTCGCGATTTCGCTCGCTGAGCGTGATCGCCCGTAATTCCACGTTTTCCTACAAAGGGAAATCGCGCGATGTTCGGATGGTCGCAACGGAGCTTCGTGCTCGATACGTTGTCGAAGGGAGCGTTCGTCGCTTTGGTGACAAGGTTCGCATTACTGTCCAGCTCATCGATGCGAAGAAGGGCGATCATCTCTGGGCCGAGCGCTACGACCGCGAGCTGAGTGATATCTTTGCTGTCCAGGATGAGATCGCAACAACCATATCGGCCACCATCGTTCCCGAAATCGACCATGCCGAACAGGTCATCGCCCGTCGCAGGCCGCCCGAAAGCTTGAGTGCGTGGGAGTGCTATCAGCGCGGCATATGGCATATCCATCAATTTACCTTGGAGGCCTTCGTTGCGGCCAGACCCCTGTTCGAAAAAGCCGTCCGGCTCGATCCCGAGTTTGCCGCGGCTCATTCGGGCCTGGCCTACGCGCTGTTCCAAGAGTGGATGTATAGCCATCCTAATGTCCGGGGAGATCAGCTTGATCGAGGTTATGACGCGGCACGGCGCAGTGTTGCGATCGATGATCATGACGCCAATGCTCATTTTGTCTTGGGGAGAATACTTGGAAAGCGCGGCGAATATCACAAAGCCCGCGCCGAATGCCAAAAGGCCATCGACCTCAATCCCTCACTACCGCACGCCTACTTCGGCCTGGGCGACGCGCTATTATATCTTCGCCAATTTGGGGAAGCGCTTGAGATGCTCCAAGTGGCAGCGCGTTTAAGCCCCCGTGATCCGCATCATTGGGCATTCGTGCATCATCAAGCCGTGGCTTTACTCGGGCTCAAACGATACGAAGAAGCCGTTGACATGGAACGTCGCGCCCTTCTCAGTTCGAACGCCAGCTTTCATCCGTATGCGACGATGATCTCCGCTCTCGGCCACCTCGGACGCAAAAAGGAAGCCCAAGAGCCAATTGAGCAGTTGCGTCATTTACAGCCTGGTTATTCCTGTGAGAGGCATAAGCGACAATTCCCAATATTTGACGAATTTGCGGAGCATTACGTCGACGGCATGCGCAAAGCCGGGCTACCTGAAAATTGACGGCATTGGGTGAAATTCGGCTGTCGGCGAAGACCGCAAATTGAGTCCTCTCACCCCCTGATAACGGGCATCAAGCGGGATCATTGCGCACATTGCGCCGCGACGATTTCAAGCTGCTCGCGAAGGCGCGGCATGGCGAAGTCGATGAAGGCTCTTACTTTTTGTGGAACCAGCTCGCCTTGAGGGTAGATGAAACTCACCGGCAGCGGATCGATCTCATAGTCGCTCAAAAGAATCTCCAAGCGACCGTCGGCGATATGGCGTGCGGCCTGATAGGAATACACCATTGCCACACCGGCATCCTGCACGGCCGCGATTACGATCCCCTCTACCGAGTTCAGCGCCAGCTTAGCCTGGATCGGGACACGTAGAATCTTCTCCGTCGCCGACTTGAACACCCACTCTTTTGGGACGTCAGACTTGGCAAATGTAATGCATTGATGCCCCGCGAGTTCGCTCGGCGAGAGGGGACGACCAAATTGGGAGAGGTAATGTGGGCTCGCACAAACGATCTCGCGTATCGTTCCCACCTGCGTGGCGATCATGGAACTGTCCGCCAGCCTACCGATCCTGATTCCCAGATTGATGTGCTCCGCCAGTAAATCCACGACGGCATTTGTCAACTGGAACCGAATGGAAATGTCGTGATGGATTCGCATAAAGCTATTGGCGATCGGTAGCAGGATACGGCGACCGAAAAGCGTTGGCGCCGTAATTGTCAAATGCCCCTTCGGTTGTTGATATTCTCCAGAAACTCGGTGCTCCGCATCCTCGACGGCGTCGAGGATTCCACGAGCGTCCTCGTAGTAATGCCACCCGCTGTCGGTGACGATGACCTTGCGCGTGGAGCGAGTCAGCAATTGAGCGCCAATATGGCTCTCAAGCTCCGCAATTTTTCGGCTGACCGTGGACAGCGGCATCCGTAACGCCCGGGAGGCCGCTGAAAATCCTTGCGCTTCGACCACAGCGACGAACACGCGCATTGCCGCAAGGCGATCCATTTATTATCCTGTTTTCTGGGATATACTATTCCACTGTTAGCCTATTTTCCTGAAAACAGCAACGGCTATAATGCCTCGCATGAGCCGCCGCATGGCTGATGTGCAATGTTAGGCTCCGTGTTTCCGGCATGCTTCGCCGCATATCGGGACACGCTAAAGCGAAACCTGTTGCGAATAGGGAAAGGGGCAAGCGATGGCGGGGCAATTGAAATCCGGCGATACGGCCATGGGCCGGCTGATCACGCGGGCCTGGCGCGCGCTGACTGCGCCCAGCGCTGGTCCATTTCCGGCCAAGGGGAATGGGCCTCTGCGCATGAACGATATTCATCCACACGGAAGCT
>VRUB01000045.1 GCA_019456345.1 Nitrospira sp.
ATGCTCCGGTTCACCCGTGGCTTGGGCGTTCGCCGGGACCAGCGTCCACCGGACGCTCGCCTTGTTCCGGCTCACCCCCCGGAGCTTTGGCAAATCTCCGGCTCACCCATGGCGAGCCCGTTCGGCCGGGAAAAGTGCCACTGGCACTTTTCCTTTGTCGGCCTCACCCCTGTAGGCTCGGTGCCCGCATCCCGGGCTGGCGACGGTCTCGGAAACAGAGGCGCGATCCATGTCTCTCGAGTACTGCCCATTCCTAAGGCATCTTTAGTCTTGGCGAGTTTCAGCGTTTCAATCCGGGACTTGTGGGACAGCAATGGACTGCCCTTTCTTTACCCAGGCGGTTCAGCCAGCAGCTGGGCGATCTTTGCTTCAATGTCTATTGCGCGGCGCTCGCCCCGATGGGTCTCGCCGACATAGCGCGCACGCAATCGACCCTGCTTGTCAATAAGATAAAAGGTGGGCCAGTAGCGGTTGTGTAAGGCCTTCCAGTAGGAGTAATCATTGTCCATCATGACGGGGTGCTCGAGCGCGAACTCCCTGGTCTTGCGTACCACGTTGGCGCGGACGCGCTCGTGGTCGAATTCCGGCGTGTGTACACCAATCACCGTGAACCCGCTGTCGCCAAATCGTTGCTCTACTGATTTGAGCCACGGAAACGAGCGGTAACAATTCCAACAATCAAAGGTCCACAAATCCAATAATACCACCTTACCGCGCAGCTCCTGCAGCTGCAACGGCTGGGAATTGATCCAATCGTTGGGGTCGTGGTGCGTGAACTCCGGCGCCACCGACACGTGCGCGATGTCACCGGCTTGAACGCCGGACCGGAACAAATCGCCTGAGGCAAGCCCTAATGTGGCGATTAGAAACGCTACGCTAACAATCTTGTTTTTCACGATCATATGCCCTCCCAAGGGTGCGTACCGTCCAATTTGACAGCCGCCGAATTCCGCAGTTCCAGGCCACTAACACGGCAAGAACAAAACTGTTCGAAATCAGGCCTCCGCCAAAAAACTCTGGAAAAAACGCAGAGAACGCAGAGGCGCGGGCACCCAACGCTCTATGCGTTGGTTTTCTCTGCGTGTCGACACGCTCGCGACCTCCGCGTTGCTAATGCGGCGTCGGGTTAGGCGGCGTGCTCCGGTGTGGTCGCGGGCCTTTTAGTAGGTGTTCTCGTTAATAACTTGCAACGCTCGTACGGTGCGTACAGACTGGCTGAACTCACACAGGCTCTAATGTGGCGACCGGCGCGCCCAGCGGAGCGCGCAAACGATTAATTACGGGCAGTGGAAAAGATGCTGGTTTTGCAGAGCATCCTCGGTTACTTGACTATTGCGGCACTCGCCTGGGTCATGAGCGAAAACCGTTGGTGCGTGACATGGAATACCGTAGCCGCGGGTCTGGGGTTACAAACCGTGCTCGCCGTCTTGCGGCTAAAGCTGGAGTTCATGCGCGAGCTGTTTATCGGCTTGAATGACGTTCTGCTGTGTAGCGCCCAGAGGGCGCCCCGCCAGCGCATTGCCCCGCCTTTTGACGGGCCGGCTCTGAACCTACTGCGCCCAGCGGCCATCTTGTCTACAATCGCAACCGGAACGCTCGCCTACAGCGGTCGGGCGCGCGATGAGCAGTCAAGTCCATGACACGAACTAGGGGCGCCACCGGATAGCTGGCTCATAGACGGGGTGGAGGAGTGCTTCGGTACCGATTGCATATTGTTGTAGTCATTCTCGGATTGTCGGTGTTCTTGCCGGTCGTGCAGGGGCACGTGGCCGTTTCGTCCATCCCCAGGGAAGACAGAATACTGCCGGGCCGCACCGCGCCACAAAAAGGCGCGTTCTTGGTCGCCAAACGCAACATGCCGGACCCGCGTTTCCGCCAAACCGTAATCCTGCTGTTAGAGCATGGCAACAAGGGTACGTTGGGCCTCATTATCAATCGGCCGACGGACATCCCGCTGTCTCGGGCGCTACCGGAACTTGACAGCATCACCGACGAAAAGCACTTATTGTTTCTTGGTGGCCCTGTGACACCGGACAGATTGATTTTCCTGGTTCGATCGCCCGCCCCCCCGAAGGAAACGGCGCACATCATGGCCGATATCTATTACAGCGCCAGCAAGGACGCGCTCGGGCGCGCGATCAAACAACGCAAGGGATCGCAAGAGCTGCGAATGTTTCTGGGGCATTCGGGGTGGGCAGCAGGACAGCTCGACGCGGAGCTCGCGCGCGGCGATTGGTTGGTCGTACAGGCCGATCCTCGGACCGTGTTCGACCAGGACCTAAAACATATCTGGCCACAGCTCATCGAGCAGGACCCAGGCCCCGGTATGATCATCGACAATCGCCACCGCGATTTGCTGGCGGTCCTATGAAGGATAAGCGGCGCCGCGGTTGCCTACGAAAAACATGCCGATGCCTGGCAGAAACCTGGAGCCGCAGACAGCGCCCTGGAGCGCGAATCGTCAGCGCACGCGGGTTAGCCGGATATGTCACCGCAGAGATCGCAGGAGTGGCACAGGGACCACGGACCGACGGATGGAAAGATCGCAGAGAAAGCCAACATGTGGACAATCGCTGGCGGCACGGAAGGCGGGGTACAAACTGTTACAGCGTATCCGCTTCGACAGCAGGAATAAAGCGGATTCGAATCATATCCCTCTGCGCTGTCAGCGCGCTCCGCGCTGAATTGTTACAATTTCCAGGTAAGGCTTTGCGATGCGCGATCTATCCGGATAAGTAGTTCTTGCAGAGGTGAGAAATATGAGAGCCAGTTGGAACAATATAACGTTGGCAGAAAGCGATGACACCATCGTGATCGAGGGTAATCACTACTTTCCGCCTGGATCGGTGAAACAGGAATACTTAGAACAAAGCGATACGCATACCTTCTGTCCCTGGAAGGGACAGGCAAGTTACTATCACATCATCGTCGATGGTAAAAGGAATGACAGCGCGGCGTGGTATTATCGCGATCCCAAGGACGCTGCGAAAGAAATCAAGAACTACGTCGCGTTCTGGAAAGGTGTAGAAGTTGTTACCTAGTCTTGTAAAGAGACGCCTTCTATTACCAGTTGATTTCAGTTGCAGTTCTCGGTCCGATCACGCAATACTCCAGGCTTTCCGGTATCTCCGCCGAGTCTACTGACAGCGGGATACGCCCTGCCATAATCTCAGCCGTGTCCTGCGGGTACAGCGGCTCCCGCTCCGGGTCGGCGAAGCCTTCGGGGAAGATCGGGTATCCATCACCATGATACTTGTCTGTCGCTCCAACGGTGTGCAGCAGTTCGTGCGTGATAACGATGTTGTTCTGGGCGGTTTGCTCTGGAATGGCAAACGCATGTACGACCCCGATCATTCCTTTTTGTAACCCGAAGGAATGTGCAAGCGGTTGATTTCGGCTTGCCTCGTGATAAAGCACGAATATTCGCGTGTGGGCGAACCCCAGACCGAAAGTGGACAGATTCTGATAGACCCAGTATCGCAGCCTCAGGCTCCAGTAGATTACAGCCAGCTTGTTTGCCCGCGGGCCCGGTCGCGACGGTGGTCGACTTTCGATCTCGGGCCCCAAGGCGATCACCACGGGTTGTTGGGTCGCGAGACCATAAAATTGCGCTTCGTTTTCTAGAAACTCAGCGACGGCCACGAAGTCTGTCAATGTAAGGCCGCGAATGTACTCGAAGACGGCAACAGATCCTGCCGCATTGATCGGGTAGAGGGTTACCCGTAAGGGCTGTTTCCAACTAGCGGCGCTGTAACGCTGAACGATAGTCCCGCCGGCAACTAATACAAAGACGAACAAAAGAACGGAAATACGTAGTCGACGAACGTTAAGAACACGGCGGTGCGGTGTCGCCATAGCAAGGCTGTCGCGCGGTCAGCTGCTTCTTATAAGGAGTGAGGGGCTGTTTACCACTGCCGTAAACGAATACCATGCCCGTAATCGATCACGGGCCTGACAAGCGCAAATACCGATCACGGTAACAATATTAGTCCTTCCCGTTTTTTAGCATTTGCTTGAGATCGGAGAACGGCTTGTAAGTGGCATCCTGGTTCGGTGTGTCGCCAGACCCCGTTTCCACCCCGCCGGCCTCATCGACGTAACGGGCATGCTCGTTCTCGTGACAATAGGTGCATAGAAGCTCCCAGTTGCTGCCGTCCGGCGGGTTGTTGTCGTGGTCGTGATCCCTGTGATGCACGGTGAGCTCGTGCACGTTGTCGCGGTTAAACTCGCGACCGCAGCGGGTGCAGACCCACGGATAGAGCTTCAAGGCCTGCTCGCGATAACCCTGCATACGCGCATCGCGCTCCTTTAACGTCTGGGCAACAACCTGGTCGAGCTTGGCTTGGTCGGGACTCGCCCCTGCTCGCTTGCGGGGGGCAGACATCTTGAGCGCCATGGTGTGCTCCTTGGAAGTCGGTCGGTGGGTCTGGGGACGAAGAATACGTGGGCTGCCTCTATCTAGTATTTATTCTAGTCTTTTGGGGCCGGATCAGAAGCACAACGGCTGGGAATTTTAGGCATACTATTCAAGACGTTGTATTCGCCCCGACTGCGGCGTTAGGCAGATTAGGCGTCATTCCCGGCCAGCGGGCGGCGCCAGCGCTTGGTGTCGCTGCGGCGGCGCTTAGCCTCCAGGCGCCGGCGCTTGGCTGCAAGCGTCGGCTTGGTCCTGCGCCGCGGCTTGGGCATCACCGCGGCCCTGCGAATCAGCGCAATCAGCCGGTCGATGGCGTCTTGCCGGTTTCGCTCCTGAGTTCGAAAGCGCCGGGCATCTATAATCAGTACGCCGCCTCGTGTCATGCGCCGGCCTGCCAGCCGCACCAACCGCTCCCGCACCTCGGGCGGCAACGATGCACAGCGCGCGACGTTAAAGCGCAGCTGTACTGCCGTCGCCACTTTATTGACGTTCTGTCCCCCGGGTCCCGAGGCGCGCACGAACTGCCAGCGAATCTCGTTCTCGGCAATCACGATGCTGCGTGTTGCATGTATCATGGTCCAACTCTATACCAGGTAATTCCGACCCGTACCGCCTAAAGCGCCTGCCACCACCCAGCTCCCCCGCCATAGCTCCCTTCCTTCTGCATTGTTCGCCAAGCGGCGACATCCCACGGCTCGTGACGTTTCACTTGTGGTCCAGGCGGCACTGGATGTATAAAACGAGACTCTGTTCACTGTCTGGCGCCCACCATAAGGAGGTTCAATGGACACCACGCTGAAATCGAACATTAGCCGGCGCGCGACTTGGGGGCGCGCGCTGTTCATGGTGCTGTTTGGCCTGATCTACAGCGTGGCCGAGATGGTGCTGGTTGCCGTGGTGGTATTCCAATTTGGATCGACCCTGCTTACCGGCAAACCCAGTCAGCGACTCCTTGGCTTCGGTCAAAGTTTGAGTACATTTTTCTACCAAGTGCTGGCTTACCTGACTTATATCGCCGAGGAGAAGCCCTTTCCGTTTTCATCTTGGCCCGCGGGCAAACCGGGTAACCATACGGCAGCACAAGAAAAATCAAACGAGCCCGCTGCTAAGCCCGCCGGGGCAAAATCAACGCGTAAGCTGCCCGGCCCGGAGAAGTAGCGCCCGGCCGCACAGACAACCGTTATTTTATCGCCGCAACTTGCCCACCGGTCATTTTTCGAAGATGGGACGGGGTCAGCTTGAAGAGCGCGTGCGGGGTACCGGCGGCTGCCCAAATTTCGGCGTGTTGCAAAAGGTCTTCATCGATGAACGTCGCTATTGACTCCGTGTGACACGTCGGCGGGATTCCGCCAATCACGAAGCCGGTGCGCTCGCGCGCGAAATGAGCATTCGCTTTTTCTACGGGCTCGGCGACGAGCTCGCCTAACTTAGCTTCATCGACCCGATTCGCGCCGCTGGCAATGACAAGAATCGCTTTGTCCGTTCGCCTTCCTTTGAACACCAGGGACTTGGCAATTTGTGCGACCGCACACCCGATGGCTTGCGCAGCCTGTGGCGCCGTGCGTGTGGCGTCCGGCAGCTCCACGACCTCGCACTGAAATCCCCGTGCGATCAGGGCAGTCTGAAACTTTCTCGCGCTCGGGCGCAACTCGTGTGACATCAACAGGATCCGGCATTCACAACCGCATGGGGCGCGCGCGTGGTGACAATCGGCGGCGGCCGAGGGCGCGTCACGAGCTTAGCAGGATGGCTCCACAAGATCGATTATGAAGCGGGGCTGCCGGTGGGGAATTCCGTGGAAATCCAGCTATTCTGGGACCTGCTTCCACGCCCAGGGCGGTCACGCTGGCGCGCTCTCAAACTGTATGATACGGTGAACTGTCTCAACTATGCTTAACGAAGAAATCCAAGCCCTGCAGGCAAGGATCAAGGAGCTGCAGATCGAGCACCGGGACCTCGACGACGTCATCGCCAGGCTGTCCAAAGAAGTCTACGTCGACCAGCTGCAGCTCAGGCGCCTGAAAAAGCGCAAGCTACAGCTCAAAGATATAATCGAAAGGCTCAGAAGCAAGCTCATTCCTGACCTAGATGCCTAGCAGGCTGCTGAAAACTATTTTCGGCAGCCTGCTAGAGCGGTGCACGGATGCGCCGCACATTTTTCGAACACGTAAGTGTTTGAAAAATGGAGCAGAGCAAAAACCGCGCTTTTTGCTCTACGAGCTGAAAAAGCCAGGGGCGAAGCGGAAATAGATAAAGCTCCGGTGGAGCTTTATCCCGCTGAGCGGGTTCGCCACGGACGGCGAACCCCGGACTTGCCAGCGTAGCGGGACAGCGGAGCGCAGCAAGGACTTTTTCAGCATCCTGCTAGAAACCAACTGCGGTTCGTCTCTGGCTACCGCAGCCGACCTCCTGCCCTCAGGCCTTCAACGCCCGGTCAAAATCCGCTATCAGGTCCGCGGTATTCTCTATGCCCACGGAGACCCTGATCAGACTGTCGGAGATTCCGAGCCGGTGGCGCTCGGCCGCGGATAGCCCGGCGTGCGACGTGACGGCGGGGAGCGTGACAAGCGTTTCCACACCCCCCAGGCTGGGGGCCACAATCGGTATGGTAACGCCCTGGATGAATCGCTGCGCAGCCTCGCGACCACCCTCGGGCTCGAAGCTCAGCATACCGCTGAAGCCGTCGAACAGCTCACGCGCCCGCCCATAGCCCGCGTGGCTTTCGAGACCGGGGTAGTTCACTTGCTTAACGGCGCTATGCTCATTCAGGAATCTTGCCAGCGCCAATGCGCTGTCGTTCTGGTATCGCACCCTGAGCGCGAGCGTCTTCATACCCCGGTGGAGCAGGTAGCACGCATGCGGATCGAGCGAACCGCCCAGGTGATCGAGCCGATGCTTGATTCTCTCCACCAACTCAGCGCGCCCGATAATCGCGCCCGCCACTATGTCGGTATGACCGTTGAGGTACTTGGTAGCGCTGTGCAGTGAGAGATCATATCCCCACTCGCTTGGACGGAAGTTCACGGGACTGGCGAACGTATTATCCACCAAAGATACGAGGCCGTGTTCTTTAGCAAAGCGTGTGACGGCTTGCAGGTCCGCGACCTGCAGTAATGGATTGCTCATTGCCTCGACATAAATCGCCTTGGTATTGGGTTGCAGCTTCGACTTCCAGCTTTCGGGCGCATTACTATCGATTAGGTTGAACGATATACCAAACGAGGGTAAGTCCTTCGTGATCAGGTCGTACGTACCCCCGTATAAGCAGTCCTGCGCCAGCACGTGATCTCCTGAGGAAAGCAAGGTCAACAGCGACGTAGAAATGGCCGCCATGCCGCTGGCTGCGACCAAGGCGGCTTCGGCATTTTCCAGCGCTGCGAGCTTGCTGTGCAGAACAACGTGATTAGGCGTGTTATTCAGACGAATGTACTTGATTTCATGGTAACTGCTCTGACCCTCGTACTCGAAAGTCGAGGACTGAAAAATAGGCATGCTGACCGCACCGCTCGGACGCGGCCGGAGCTCGCCCGCGTGAATCAGCTTGGTCTCGATATGCGTGCGATTAGCGGTCATGATCGATTGTCCTTTTTTCTCAATAGTAAGTAAGTCGTGCGCTCCTCGGTCCGATCCCCGGCGAGCGTGAGTTGCAAAAGATCTCTTAACACCTTTGCGGTAGATCGAGCTGTCGTTACTACCATGGTACTTCACCGTCCTCCAGGCTGATGCAGTGCGCCGAAGCCCTGTCGTCGGCCGCTTCCAGCCACGACACGAATCGCGAGGCGGCAACCGCTGGGGGAGTATCTGCATCATCCGCCGCCATGCCGGTCAACAACCTTCCGGGATGAACGCTGTACACGGCGATTCCGTTCTTGGCCAACTCCTGCTCCAGGCAAAGGGTGAACATATTCTGCGCGGCCTTGGCAATGCGGTAAGAGTATGAAAACTGTCCGTCGCTGAAACCACCGGCCGCGTTCTTTGTCATCGAGCCGAGACGAGAAGTCACGTTCACGATCTTCGCATGCTTGGCGGCCTGCAGCAGCGGCAGCACGGCTTGAGTGCAGCGGATCGCACCGAGGCAGTGCGCCTGCAGTAAATCGAGGACCTCCCCTGCAGTTATATCGCTTATGGTGTAAGTCCTGCCGCCGATACCGGCATTGTTGACCACCACATTCAGATGTTGGGTATGCCGGTACAGGACTTCGGTAATTTTCGGCATGCATTCATCGTTCGAAACGTCGGCGACGATCGGATGACAGCGCTCACCCCAAGCGTCGCGCAAGCCAGCGGCGGCGGACTCGCGCCGTACCAGCGGGAACGTGGTCCAGCCTCTCTCGGCATAGAGCTGGTGCAGATGGTAGCCCAGCCCACGACTTGCTCCTGTGATGAGAATGCACTGTTTATTTCCCACGAGTGTTATCTATTCGTCTTTTCGCGTTCGCGTTCGCGTCTGCCGGCACCACGCGCCTACTGCGGGTACTGCACATTGGCGCCTGTTATCCCAGGCTCCCAGCGACAATTCCATATATGTCGTCCCCGTGATGGGGCTGGCATAGTAGGGGGCGATCGTCTTGAACCCCAGTGAACGATAAAGGCGCTGTGCCGCCGTCATTTTGGGTAGGGTATCGAGCATTATGCGGGCGTAACGCCGCTCTTTTGCTTCGACGATAACACTTTCCATTAACCGTTTTCCTATCCCCCCGCCTTGATACCGGGGGCTGACGTAAAGCCGCTTGACCTCGCCGACGGCATCCGCGATCTTGCGCAAGGCGACGCAACCGATCGCTAGCCCTTCGCGCTCTGCCAGCAGGATCAGGCCGGAAGGTGCGGCATAAGGCCCGGGTAACGTGGCCAGCTCTTCATCGAAGGACTGGAAACCCAGGTCGATCCCAAGCCACGCAGCGTAGTCTTGAAACAAGCGGCGCGCTGTCGCCATTTCCTGATCGCCAGTAGCCTCCCGGATGGTGACGGATGCTTTTTTCATAGGCAGGAGACTGGCTCTGTAGCAAGGCCGCATCAACAGATCAACAGAGATTCGCCAGTATAACACCGCGCGGTGGCCGTTCGATCCGACCGTGATTCATCGGGCCAAAAGGCCTGGGTGCCACAAACGCTGGGGTTTTTTGCACAGACCATAGCAGGTCGCTTACCATTGGGCATGCGCGTACGCTCGACAGCACTTTCCGATGCCACTTGATAAATTTCACCCCGCCGTCGCTGGCTGGTTCCGCAAGACCTTCGCGGCACCCACAGCCTGCCAGGCCATGGCGTGGCCTGCGATTCGGGCCCGACAGCACACGCTGATCTCCGCACCGACCGGCTCGGGCAAGACATTCGCCGCCTTTCTCTCGGCGATTGACGATCTGGTGCACCAGGGTGAGCGCGCACCGCTCCCCGACGAGACCCAGGTGGTCTACGTCTCGCCACTGAAGGCGCTCAGCAACGACATTCAACGCAACCTCGAGCAGCCATTGGCAGCGATCCGCGAGGAGCTGCGAACGCGCGGGCAGCCCGACGTCGACATCCGCACGCTGGTACGGACCGGCGACACGCCTGCGTCCGCGCGCGCGGCCATGCGACGGCGCCCGCCCCACATCGTCGTCACCACCCCCGAGTCGCTCTACATCCTGTTGACGAGCGAAGGGGGCCGCAACATATTGCGCACGACCCGCAGCGTCATTGTCGACGAGATCCACGCCGTTGCCGCCAGCAAGCGCGGCTCGCACCTGGCGCTCTCACTGGAGCGACTCGAGGCATTAACGGGGACCGGGCTCGTGCGTATCGGGCTGTCGGCCACGCAACGGCCGATTGAAGAGGTCGCGCGTTTTCTCGTTGGCGGCAATGCAATCAGCGCCAACGGTGAGCCCGCGTGCAACATCATCGACATCGGGCACGTGCGCGAACGCGATCTCGCCATCGAGATTCCCGGAGCACCACTGGAAGCGGTGATGTCACAAGAGGTGTGGGCCGAGGTCTACGATCGCCTGGCCGCGTTGATCTCCGCCCACCGCACCACCCTGGTCTTCGTCAACACCCGGCGCATGGCCGAGCGCGTGGCGCGGCACCTGAGCGATCGGATCGGCGAAGAGCATGTAGCCTCCCACCATGGCAGCCTGGCGCGCGAGCAACGCCTTGCCGCCGAGCAACGCCTGAAGGCGGGCGAGCTGCGCGTACTGGTGGCGACCGCCTCGCTCGAGCTCGGAATCGACATCGGCGACGTCGAGCTCGTCTGCCAGCTCGGTTCAACACGCTCGATCGCCACCTTCCTCCAGCGCGTCGGGCGCTCGGGTCATACTCTCACCGGCTTGCCCAAGGGCCGGCTCTTCCCCTTCAGCCGCGACGAGCTCGTGGAGAGTGCTGCGTTGTTGGACGCGACACGGCGCGGCGAGCTCGACCGCTTAGTCATCCCGCAGAAACCGCTCGACGTGCTGGCGCAGCAGATCGTGGCGGCAGTCGCCTGCGGGGAATGGCAAGAAGATGCGCTGTACGAGTGCTTCCGCCGCGCCTATCCCTATCGCGCGCTATCGCGCGATGAGTTCCTCGCAGTGGTGCGGACGATTGTCGAGGGATACGCGACGAGCCGCGGTCGTCGCGGGGCATATCTGTACCGCGACGCGGTAAACAAACGCCTGCGGGCACGGCGCGGCGCGCGCCTGACGGCGATCACAAGCGGCGGGGCGATCCCCGATACGGCGGACTACAACGTCGTGCTCGAGCCCGGCGGCAACATTATTGGCACACTCAATGAGGACTTCGCCATTGAGAGCCTGCCGGGCGATATCTTCCAGCTCGGCAATACATCCTGGCGTATTCTGCGCATCGAGTCGGGCCGGGTGCGTGTGGAAGATGCGCAGGGGCAGCCGCCGAACATGCCCTTCTGGGTCGGGGAAGCGCCGGCGCGCACACCCGAACTCTCACACGCCGTCTCCCGGCTGCGCCAGGAGATCAGCAAACGGCTTGCACCACCCGCGCACGCACCGGCTCTGCAATGGCTCGTCAACGACGTGGGCGTAATCGAGGGAGCGGCGATGCAACTGATTGACTACCTGGCGGCGGCCAAGGCCGCGCTGGGCGTCATACCCGATCAGGAAACACTGTTACTGGAACGCTTCTTTGATGAATCCGGTGGAATGCAGCTCGTGGTCCACTCGCCATTAGGCAGCCGGCTCAACCGCGCATGGGGACTGGCGCTGCGCAAGCGCTTTTGCCGCAAGTTCAACTTTGAGCTGCAGGCGGCAGCGACCGAGGACGCCATCGTGTTGTCCCTGGGGCACACCCACAGCTTTCCGCTCGAGGAAGTGGCGCGCTACCTGCATGCGGCGACGGTGCGCGACGTGCTGACGCAGGCACTGCTGGACGCGCCCATGTTCACCGTCCGCTGGCGCTGGAATGCCGCATGTGCGCTGGCGATTCCGCGTTTTCGTGGTGGCAAGAAAGTCCCCCCACAGCTACAGCGCATGCACGCCGACGATCTGATATCGGTCGTGTTCCCCGACCAGCTTGCCTGTCTGGAGAACATAAGCGGTAATCGCGAGATCCCGGATCATCCCCTGGTCGCACAGACCGTCCATGACTGCCTGCACGAGGCCATGGACATAGAAGGGCTGGAGGCCCTGCTGTCCGATCTCGAGACCGGCAGACGGCGCGTCCTTGCGCGTGAGCTGACGGAGCCCTCACCGCTCGCACAGGAGATACTGACCGCGAAACCCTATGCCTTCCTCGACGACGCGCCGCTGGAGGAACGACGCACACAAGCCGTGCACAGCCGGCGCTGGCTCGATCCCGAGACGGCGGCCGATCTCGGTACGCTCGATCGGCGCGCGATCGAGCGCGTACGACGAGAGGCATCGCCGGAGGTCGATAGCGCCGATGATCTGCACGACGCACTCATCCTGCTGGGCTTCCTCACCGAAAGCGAGGCGCAAGCCGGTACACTCATTCGCCAGCCGCGCGGAATTGACACAACCGGCGCCGCGGCCGAGTCGAATCAAGGCGCGACCAGCGGCTGGCAACATTTTCTGGATGAGTTGATCGCAGACGGCCGCGCCGCGCGCCTGCACACGAACGAGTGCGAGCAGCCGGTGTTGTGGATCGCGACCGAGCGACTACCACAGCTGCAAGCGCTGTTTCCGCACGCCAGCACCACACCCACGCTCATAGCCCCCGAGGAGTTCGCCGCGCGCACGTGGTCGCGTGAGGAAGCGCTGGTCGAGCTTGTGCGCGGCCGCCTGGAAGGACTCGGCCCAATCAGCATCCCGGGGCTGGCATCGTCACTGGGTATAGGGATCACCGACATCGAGGGCGCGCTGATCATGCTCGAGTCCGAGGGGTTCGTGCTGCGAGGGCACTTCACACCGGGGATCGAAGCGGGTGAGTGGTGCGAACGGCGTTTGCTGGCGCGTATCCATCGCTACACCATCAACCGCCTGCGCCAGGAGATCGAGCCGGTCTCGAGCGCAGATTACATGCGCTTCTTGTTCGACTGGCAGCGCGTCGGCACCGAAGAGCAGCTGGAAGGCCCGCAGGCGGTGCTCGCTGTGATCGAACAGCTGCAGGGATTCGAGACACCGGCTGCGGCGTGGGAGGGCGATATCTTGCCGGCGCGCCTGGTCGACTACGATCCCTCATGGCTCGATTCACTGTGCCTTGCCGGCAAGGTTGCCTGGACGCGGTTGACGCCGCCGAAGAACGGACGGCCCAAAGACCGCGCGGCGGGGCCGTTGCGCACAACCCCGATCGCGGTAATGCTGCGCCAGCAGCTTCAGATGTGGAGATCCATGCATCGCGATTTAAGCCTCGCGCAGGTCAAGCTTACAGCGGCCGCCAGAACTATTTCCGAATACATAGCGGCGCACGGCGCCTCGTTTTTCGACGAGCTCGTACACGGAACCGGGCTCTTGCGGACCCAGGTCGAGGCGGCCTTGGGCGAGCTGGTCGCCACGGGTCTGGTCAGCGCGGACAGTTTTGGCGGCTTGCGCGCATTGCTCGTACCCTCCAACAAGCGCCGCCCGCTTGTGGGCGCCAAGCGCCGGCGCCGGGTCGCAGTTTTTGGCATCGAGGACGCCGGCCGCTGGGCCCTGACTCCCTTCCCCCTAGCCCCCTCCCACAAGGGGAGGGGAGATGATACTGGCTCCCACCAAGGAGGAGGATCAGGTGCGTGGCAGGGACAGCGCGACACTGAAATTGTGGAACAACTGGCCCGCACATTGCTGCGACGCTACGGCGTGGTCTACAAACGTGTATTGGAGCGCGAGACCGTCCTGCCGCCGTGGCGCGATCTGCTGCGCGTGTTCCGCCGCATGGAAGCGCGCGGCGAGATCCGCGGCGGTCGCTTCGTCGCTGGGTTTTCCGGCGAGCAGTATGCGCTGCCCGAGGCGGTGGGTACGCTGCGCGAAGTTCGCCGCCGAAGCGGGTCCGGCCGTTTTATCTCCTTGAGCGCCGCCGACCCCCTAAACCTGATCGGCATCATCACACCGGGTCAACGCCTGCCGGCGCTAGCGTCTAACCGCATCCTTTACCGCAACGGCGTCCCAGTGGCTATTCGAGCGGCGGGCGAGGTGCGCTTTGTGCAGAAGCTCGGTAGCATGGAAGCCTGGGAGGCCAAGAACGCGTTGCTGCGCCGGAATATCCCACCGCCGCTTCGGGTCTATCTCGAATAGGGCGAAAGCGCTGTATCCTGCGCAGTCGCCACAGACTGCGCAAACACTGCGGAGCGCTATTCCATGCGAACAACTCGCTACCATGACAGGATCCAGCACCAGCCGTACCTATGATGTCGCGATCGTCGGCAGCGGGCCGGCGGGCTCCGCCGCGGCGTATGTCCTGGCGGATCAGGGCGTGCGTACGGTCGTGATCGAGAAAGAGCATTTGCCACGCTACAAGGTCTGCGGCGGCGGCGTGGTGCGTCGTGCCATGGATGCGCTACCGGTCGACATTCGGCAGATTGTCGAGCGCGAGTTTCTTTCCGTTCAGATGAACTTTCTTGATGCCGGCCTGCAATTCTCTTCAAACAGGTCGCGCTCGATCGTTTCCATGACCATGCGCGACAAGATCGATCACTTGCTCGTGCTCTCCGCGCAAGATCGATCGGCAGAAATCGTTTCGGAGTGCAAGGTGGAGGATATTTCGTGGCGCCCCGACATAATCGAGCTCACCACCTGTAAGGGGACAATTGCTGCGCGATTCGTCATAGCCGCAGACGGCGCCTCGGGCGCGGTTGCGCGCCGTGCCGGCTGGAAAGACCATCGGGTGCGGGCGCCAGCACTCGAGTACGAAATTACAGTACCGCCGCAGGTGCAAGAGACATTGAGCCAAACCCTGAGGTTCGACTTTGGTGTGGTCCCTCGGGGCTACGGGTGGGTTTTTCCCAAGCGCGAGCATCTATCCATTGGCATAGGCGCCCTCAGTCCACGCAGAAGCCCACTCGGTCTGAAACAAATGCTCGCGCAGTACCTCACATCGCTTGGCATCCACCACATCACCCACATGGCACGGCACGGCTTCGTCATTCCAGTAATGCCGCGCCCGGGCCCCCTTGTAAGAAATCGCGTGGTGCTGGTCGGCGATGCCGCCGGCCTGGCCGATCCCGTGACCGGCGAAGGAATCACCAATGCGATCTTGAGCGGACAGGCGGCCGCCAATGCAATCATTCAAAGCGATTTTAGCGACGACCGCGTCCGCCAAAACTATCATGCAGCCATTAACACCACGATCCTGCGAGAGCTGCGCGCAGCGCGTCTGCTGGCGAGTATGCTTTACGGCTTCTCCCGATTTCGAAACTTCATGTTTACTTGTCACGGCCGGAGCTTTGCAGAGACTGTCACCGACGTCTTCATGGGAGAAAAGAGCTATCACCAGGAAGTGTATAACCCGGACAATTATCTGAAGCTTCTAAGGCTGCGGCGGTCACGATTTGCCGACAGCGTGACATGAACAAACCGAGTTACGGTCACCGCTGTCCCACAGATCTCGGCCCGGCTTCCTCAAACTCGTCAAGCGCGATGGTGCTTTTCGAATGGGCTCCGGTGCAGACATGGCGAGCGGTTATTTCTGAGACCGTTGCAAGCCCCGGGATGCTGGCACCGCGTCTACAGGTATTCACGGCGTATCTCAAAAATAAAGGCTCGTCATGGTTTAGACTATGGCGGGAGTTTATGGGGCAGCAGCGAGTTACGGTACGATTCGCGGAATATGTTAGAATTGCTCAGCAACGCCCGTGCGGCACTAAACATATCGGACATGCAGGTTGAGCACTGGAATCCCGAAATCGACGGCCCTTTGTCGGAGGACGCATTGCGCCAAAAGCTGAGCGGGCACGGCTACGATGTGACACGCTATGTTTATCCTCCAGGCACTCACTTTTCCGATCACACACATGAGATAGACAAGCTGGATGCGGTACTCTCCGGCCGGTTCCGGATGACTCTAGGCGGCCAGTCTGTCGTACTACAAGCCGGTGACTGTTTGTTTGTGCCACGCGGCGCGGTGCACAGCGCCGAGGTTCTCGGTGAGGAGCCGGTAGTCAGTCTTGACGCCACGCGGAGCGGCTAGTCGCCGATCATTGACTATGAAAGTGCAGGCCTATGACTTCGGCAAGATAAACGTGGACGGTAAGACCTACACGTCGGATGTCATTATCGTGCCCGAGGAGGTCCGCGACGCCTGGTGGCGCAAAGAGGGGCACAAGCTTCAAATCGAGGACTTAATCGACATCATTGAAGCCAGGCCGGACGTGCTGGTCGTGGGTACAGGCTACCATGGCCGCATGAGCATCCCGTCAGAAACGAGATCATATATTGAATCCAAGGGCATAGAGCTGCGGGCCGCAAAAACCAGCGAGGCAGTCAAAGAATTCAACAATCTACAAAAAGAAATCGGGAGGGTCGTAGCGGCGTTACACCTCACCTGTTGACCACACGGTACCGAGCAGATTCTCGATCCGATACCACATAGCCCGGACCGCTCACAACGAATAAACGCTGATTCCAACCAACCGGGAGTAATCTCACTCGATGGGAAAACGTAAGAGCCGCAGGCTTGCGCTTACGGCAAGAACCGCTGACAAATACGATCTCTATCAACGAGCTGTGCAATCGCCGGTAGAGGACATCCGCTTCCTTGCGCGTGTTTACAAGACTACGCGTGGTCGTCCGGCATTTCATTTTCGCGAGGATTTCTGCGGCGCCGGGCTACTGACGGCCACCTGGATCAAGCGCGGTCCACAGTACACGGCCGAGGGTTTCGATATTGACGCCAAGCCGCTGGCCTGGGGCAGGCGGCATAACTTCGCGCCTCTCGGCAGCGCGGCCGCGCGCGCCGTCATGCACCAGCGGGACGTGCGCGAACCGAGTGACCGGCGGCCGGACGTGCGCTGCGCGCAGAATTTCTCTTACTGCGTATTCAAGACCCGTGGCGAGCTCATGGAGTATCTTGGTGCCGTACACCGGGATCTCGCGCGCGATGGCGTGTTTGTGCTCGACCTTTACGGCGGCACCGAGTCGATGGAGGAGGTCGAGGAAAGCACCAGGATCGAGGGCGGTTTCACTTACATCTGGGATCAGCACGAGTACTGGCCCGTGACCGCCGAAACCAAGTGTTACATCCACTTCCGCTTCCGCGACGGCAGCGAGATGCGCCGGGCGTTCACCTACGACTGGCGGCTGTGGACCCTGGCGGAGCTGAAGGACGCGCTCTACGATGCCGGGTTCCCACAGGTCGAATGCTACGGGGAGGGCACGGGCAGCGATGGCAAGAGTGGTAATGGTGTCTTCCGCAAGACCCGGCGCGGTGAGAACTGCGATTCTTTCATAGCGTATCTTGTGGGGCTCAAATAAAGGCCATCACGCCACCAGTACGCGCACGCGGCTACGGTGTTTCGCCTTTCGTCGCCCGCAGCGGGGCGTTACTCGCGCTGCAGGTGGTCGCGTCGGGCCAGCACCGACAGCTTGCATCCGCTTTTACCCGCGTCATGGCTCCACCAGATACTCGAGGATAACGACATCGCGCCATACGCCGTCAAGCTTGGCGTGCCGCTTGTACGTCCCGACCTCGCGGAACCCCAACGAGTATAGAAGCTTCAAGCTTTGCGTGTTGTCCGGGAACACGCGAGAGAGCAGCTTCCAATCACCGCGTTTCCTCGACTCCGCAATCAGCGCGTTCATCGCCAGCCGCCCGGCACCTCTCCCTCTGCAATCGCGCTCGACATAGACAGAGAACTCGCGAATGCCCGCGTAACACGCCCGCTCGCGATAGGGAAACGTGGCGGCGAAAGCCACAACGTTATTTCCGTCTTCCACCACCACAATCGCGTGCGATCGAGAAAACCAGTCCTTGATGTCGGCGGCGGATCTCGGAACGGTCTCGAACGTCGCGACCCGATCCTCGATGCCCTGGTTGTAGATCGCTGCAATCGCGCCCGCATCTTCGATTGTCGCAAGTCGTACTTTCATTTCTTCTCGCAGCACACAGTTGCTCAAAGTGCACAAGTCTCTGCGCTAGCGCGCAGGTGCGGATTCAACGCTATAACCCGGGGCTGCTCGGTGCTGATTGTAGTGCTTGCGCCGGATGGTGTGACGAACCTGATCGAGCAAGCGCGGGCGTGCGTCGTGCGGGCGGCTCTGCTCGATGCGCATGCAAGTATCCTCCTGGGTCTGTAATTGTTTAGCGGTAACTTATCGATTCTTAGGTGACAACCGTGGTCCGGCCCCCAGGAAGAAATAATAGCGCTGTGTACTGATCAACAGTAGTCGCGAATAACTGTTATGGCCGTGTCCACCTATCCCGGGGCTCGGTCCCAGCGGAGAGCCCCTAGCCCGTTGACTTGACTTGAAAATGAGAGTCTCCTAACGCAAGCGCCGTAGTATAAGACAGCGTACAGTCTATTTCCTGTTAAGCGGCGCCCGGGAGAGACGACCGCCAGCGGTAACAATTAGTTTGACCATGAGGTGTGGATGCAAAGTGAAACGCCGCGGCGCGCGCCTCGTCTAACCGTCGCCGGAGCGCACCCCGCTGCGCGTGCCGCTCAGCTCCCGCCCCGTTATGTAGTTGCGAAAAGCACGAACGTAGTAATAATATAGCCGACGTGGCATGCTTTTTATGAATCTCATAAATCAAAAGGAAATACCATGACAAATATATCCGACGAGACAATTGCAAGGCTTAATGGCAAAGTGAAGGGGCGGATAGTACTACCGGGTGACAAGAGTTATGACGAAGTTCGCGAAATATGGAATGCGATGATTGATCGCCGGCCGGCTGTCATCGTACAGTGCGCAGAAGCCGGTGACGTTCCACATGCCATCATGTTTGCTCGCGGAAATGGGCTCGAAATATCAATTCGCGGTGCCGGCCATAACATCGCGGGGAACGCTCTGTGCAATGACGGCGTGATGATCGATCTTTCAAACATGACAAATGTACGCGTTGATGCCGAGAAGAAGCGCGCCTATGTGGAACCCGGGGCCACACTGGCGAATTTTGACGAAGCGGTGCAGGCACAGGGGTTGGCCACGCCAGTGGGGATCAATTCAACGACGGGCATTTCAGGTCTGACGGTGGGTGGCGGGTTTGGCTGGTTGACACGTAAATACGGCATGACCATCGACAACCTGGTCTCAGCAGACGTGATTACTGCGGACGGCAGGAAAATACGAGCAAGCGAAAACGAGAGCGCCGACCTATTCTGGGCAATTCGAGGCGGCGGCGGTAACTTCGTCATAACTCTTGT
>VRUB01000223.1 GCA_019456345.1 Nitrospira sp.
AGCCGTTGTTGAATGCGTCATTGAAACTCGGTGCCCCGAGGCTGCCGGTGGTGGGGTGCTCCGGTACGGCGTAGTCGATGTCCGGGTTATAGGACAATCTGTTGATATCGCTGGAGGCGACGCCCGGGAAGACAACCGAGCCGTCGTTCACGTTGCTCTCCGACACGTTGCCGTCGAGAATAAAGCAACGCCTCATGCTGCCCGAGTCGTCCATGCTGAGCACGACATTCGGCTCGGTATCGAGGTCGATGAACAGCGGCACGTCGCCCAGGTTGAGCGGCGCGGCCCGCGCGGGCGGGCTCGAGATTAGTCCAAGTGTCACGGCCATCAGTCCGGTTATTGCAAACTCAGTTAATTTGTAGCGTCGTTTCATGGTCTCCAGTCCTCCTCCTCGGCCAGTGCGCACGCTGCGCCCCGGACGGTGGCAAAAATGTTATTGTTTTTCTGATCATGAGATGAATCTCTACTTGCGGTACACGCTCTGTACCAGCGCAACCGCAGCGTCGGTGTTGCCGGTGCCGCGCGCGCTGATACGATAGATCTTGGACGTGCCGCTCACTGCCGGCGGTGGTTTGAAGCCGGTGACCAGGCTGCCGGTGCCGCCGCCCGAGCCGCTGGCGTCGGCGACCTCTTCGATCACATAGGCCGGCTGCGTCGCTACGCCGTCGATGGTCGGCGGCGGGCCGGCAGGCAGGCAGATGACCTTGGCGCAATCCTGCCAGTCGACCGTATCCCAAAGCGAGCCTGCGGCAGTTGCCGCCGCCGGCAGATAATGACCTGTCGTGACGCCGGCGAGGGTAAAGGCCGGCAAGGGACCGGTCGTCTGCAGATAGGCCTCACCCGCGCGCAGCGCCGACTCGGCCGCCTGGAACGCGCCGTGCTTGTTTTGCACGTTGCCCGCCATCTTCTCCTGCAGCGAGCTCGTGGTCATGGCGGTGACGCCGATAATAGTAAGCAGCATCAGAAACACCAGTGCCATGATCAGGGCGATACCCTGTTGCCGGTGTGCCGGGTGATGCGACGTGCGGATCGAGGTCATCATGAGTCTTCTCCTAATCGGTACGCAGGTTGCGTAGCTGTACGGTCGTGGTGAATTGGCGGCGTTGCCGATTGTCGTTGGGGGGGCCGAAGTCGTCGGAGCCGCCCGCGTCGTCGAAGAGGCTGTAGATTTTCGTATCCGTGTCCGGGCCGCTTTCGTCGGGCGTGCGCAGTAACAGCGCCAGGCGCACGCTCACCACGCGTGACCAGTCGGTTATTGCCGCCGGCAGGCGGTAGATATCGGCGCTGCCGTCTGCAGTGGTGTCCTCGCCGTAGATGAGCTGCATGCTGTCGACGTTCTCCACCAGTTCCTGAGCAGCGCCCATGGTTCCTTGGCCCATTTCGCGCCGGAACAGCCCCGGCGGGTTGCTGTTATCGTCGCCGCGCCAGCCTATGTAGTAGACGCGCGCCACCAGCTTCATCACCTCGGCATCGCCGCCGTAAGCCTTAGCCAGGGCCTTCACGGCGTTGCCGGGTGCTGTCCCAGTGTCGTGTTCGAGGGTCTCGAGCGGGCTGGCGACAGTCGATGTGCTGACCTGTATCACATCCAAATTGTTGCAGTCGGCGATCAGAATAATGTCGTTTACATCGATGTCGCCCGCCTCCGGAATCGTGATGCCGGCTTCGTTGTCAGCCAGGACTGCGGTTAGGCGGTAGCTTTGCTCGGCGCCGCGGCGGATCACCAGCACATCCGTCTGCTCCTGCACCACGAGCTGTGTCGCCCCGCCTCCGAAGGTCGGTAGTGCCGGGTTCCACGTGCCGGTGGCGGTCCATTCGTGTCCCTGGATGTGCAGGCCGGGGCCGAATGCGTTCTCGAAATTAACCGAATTGTTAAGCCCGTTGCTCGCGGTAAAGTCGGCACTCGTATTCAATGCTTGGTTCACGTTCAGGCAGCCGGCATAGCCCGCCATGCGCAGGTCGCGCGCCAGGAACTCCATGCTGAATCGCCCGTTTTCCTGTACCCGCGCCAGCCCTTCCTGGAGCCCGTAGGTAGCGCGGCTGGTGGCGAATATCTGCGCCACCGCGACCAGGATGATCAGGCCGATGGTGACCGCCACCATGATCTCGACCAGCGTGAATCCGCGCGCAGCGCGCCACGGCGACAGCCGTTGCCGTCTTGCCGATTGCCCGCGCGTGAGTTGGCGCGCGCCTTCGTTTCTGTTGTTGCTCGTCTCGATGGTCATAGCTGTGCCACCACCTGCATGCGCATGGGCAGGTCGTTTTCTATCCATTGGATGCCGACGGTGAACACGGTGCCGGTGCCCGGATCGGTGCATGTGTCGAGTGCCGCATTGAGCGTGCCGCGGCACACGGCGCCCTGGCCCTGTGCGAGCAATTCAGCGATGGCGTTCTTCCACTGGCTGAGGTCGTAGTCCTTCATCTGCGTGCTGCTGCACGGACAGTTTGGCAGCGACGGCGCGGCATCGTTGATACCAACCGTGTTGTACAGGCCCGCCGCCATACCCGTGGGGTTGGCGCGCATGCGGTCGATGATGTCATAGGCCTGCAGCACCGCCTGCGTGCGCTGGTAGGACTGATGGTTCAATCGCAGGCCGGCGGTCTGCAAGCCGGCCAGGCCGAGCAAGCCAATGGACAACACGAATAGCGCCACCAACACCTCGACCAGGCTGAAGCCGCGTTGGCGTGAAAAAAGAGGGGTTTGCAGCTTTGGCATCATGGTCTCCTAAAAACAGCCGGCCGGCGGCGTCTTGTCGACTCGGGCCCGGCCGGTGACCGCCACCTGGATGGCC
>VRUB01000224.1 GCA_019456345.1 Nitrospira sp.
TGAAGCAGGCGCGCGATGCCGACCTCGCATTGCGGAAAGGCGAAGCCCTAAGCCCGCTGCACGGTGTTCCCGTCGGCGTCAAGGATATCTTTGACACCGACGACATGCCAACCGAAGACGGCACGGTGCTGCACGTTGGGCGCAAGCCTGCCATCGATGCCACCGTGGTGTCACTGCTGCGCGCGGCGGGCGCGGTCATCATGGGTAAGACCGTCACCGCGGAGCTGGCGGTCTACGCGCCGGGCAAGACGACCAACCCGCACGATCCGGCCCGTACCCCGGGGGGTTCCGGCAGCGGCTCGGCCGCGGCCGTGGCTGCACACATGGTGCCACTCGCTATTGGCACCCAAACCAATGGATCGGTCATACGGCCCGCCTCGTATTGCGGGGTCTGCGGATACAAACCAACCCACGGTCTCATTTCGCGGCATCTTGTACTACAGCAGTCGCGCCCGTTGGACCAGGTCGGGGTCTTTGGGCGCACCATTGAGGATGTGGCGTTGATTACAGAGCAGCTCATGGCCTTCGACGAACACGACCCCGATACACGGCCGCGGGCACGACCGAAGCTCATCGAGACCATGGCCCAGGAGCCACCGGTCCCACCGGAGCTGGCCTTCGTCAAGACACCGGTGTGGGACCACGCCGATAAGGACACACAGGAAGCGTTTGCGGATCTGGTCGAGCACCTTGGTGAGAATATCGCGGAGCTCGCGCTACCGGCTATGTTCAATGACGCAATATCGTGGCATCGTACAATCATGGAAGCGGACCTTGCCAGGAGCTTCAAGCGTGAGTATGAGAACGGCAAGGATAAGTTGAGTGCCATTCTGTGCGAGATGATAGAGCGCGGGCAGCGCTGCCTGGCTGTGGATTACAACGACGCGGTGGGTCAGGTTAGTGTTTTAAACGGCGTACTTGCTCAGTTCTTCGAGAAGTATGACGCTATTGTAACGCCGGCGACTACCGGCGAGGCGCCCATTGGTCTGGAGTCGACGGGCAGCCCGATTTTCTGCACGATATGGACGCTGTGCGGGACACCCGCGATTACGCTCCCACTGCTGCAGGGGGCAAGCGGCATGCCAATAGGCGTGCAACTGGTCGGGCCGAAAGGCGACGACGCACGGCTGTTGCGGACGGCCCGCTGGCTCACAAAAATTATTGAAAACTGACGGAGGCATCGACGTTTCATGTTTACACTAATCACCGGGGTAACTGCCGCAGTGATGGTCGCTGTTTTCTTGGGGTATTACGCGCTGCGGATAGAGTCTATTCCGCTTTGGATCATCATTATTGGCGTTCTGGGCATGGTCATTGCCGACTTTGTACGGACTTTCAGAGAAGATAAGAACGACACGGGCGATGACGGGTAACTGATCTGATTTTTATGTGAGCGTATGGCGACACTCCGTGCCGACCGCGCCATCAGGCCACGTTGTTTAACCCGATTCCCGCACTTTGTTCGCGCATAATCTTATCGAGCAGCTTCGTACACGCGTAGATCGCGTCGATATGCGGCGTCGGCGTATGCGTGAGCCTTCCCAACTCTACCACGGCGCCCACCAGCGCCTCGATTTCGAGCTCCCGACCCGCTTCGACATCCTGCAGCATCGACGTTTTGTGTTTACCCACGCTTTCGGCTCCGGCGATCCGTTTTTCAATCGTGTGACGGAACTGGATACCGAGTTTATTTGCGATCGCCTGAGCCTCTTCCATCATTCTCGCCGCGAGCTCACGGGTGGGGGTGAATTGACAGATGTCGACCAGGGTGGCCTGCGTTAAAGCGCTGATCGGGTTGAAAGACAAATTGCCCCAGGCCTTCAGCCAGCTTTCAGAACGGATGTCATCTAGCACGAAGGACTTAAACCCCGCTTTCGACAATGTCTGGGAAATTCTTTCCACCCGGTCGCTATGGGAACCGTCTAGCTCACCCACGGGGAAGCGGTTGCCTTCGACATGCTTGATTACGCCGGGCGCAACCACTGCCGCCGCCGGGTAAACCACACAACCGATAATCCGCTCGGGCTCGATGTTGGCGTTGATCTCGCCGTTCGGATCCACGGTCTCGATACACCGGCCATCGAACTCGCCGCCGTGCTTGTAGAAGTACCACCACGGGATCCCATTCTGGATCGTTAACACCACCGTCTCTGGCCCGAAAAGCACCCGCATCGCAGGTGCGAGCGATGGGATCTGGTACGCTTTGACGGCGATAATGACGAGATCTTGCGTACCGGCCTTCTCCATGTCGGCAATTGCCCTGAAATCGCGGACTAGTAGCTCTTCGCCGTCGTGCATCAGCAGCTTTAGGCCATTTTTGTTGATAGCCGCCAAATGCGGCCCCTCGCGTTCGATAAACGTAATCTCCTCGCCGGCCAAGGCGAGTTTGGCACCCATTAATCCGCCGATTGCACCGGCACCGATAACACATATTTGCATGGCTATCTCCTATTGTGGGTGTTTAGGCTCTGATCTCGATTGGGCCCTGGTTTGGCATTCTGCTAGGGCAACCACCCTAAGGCATAGACCGGCAGCACGTACATATTGTTTCCACTCATTCAAACGAATTTCTAAGGCAGCCAATACCGTCGATAACGACTTCGATAGTGCTTCCCGGCTTCATCGAGCCCACACCGACTGAGGTTCCGCAGGTAATGACATCGCCCGGAAAAAGCGTCATATCTTTGGAGATCAGGCTGACAAGTTTCGCTGGCGGGAAGATCATGTCGCTTACAGGGTAGTTCTGGCGCTCCTCTCCGTTCAGGATAGTTTTGATCGTAAGTTCCA
>VRUB01000225.1 GCA_019456345.1 Nitrospira sp.
CGAACGAGTTCTTTGAGATCCTGGAACAGGATGGGGAGTGGCTGCTCAAGCGGCGCACGGACGGCAAGGTCGTCAAGTCGGTGAAGGCGCGTGAGCTCTGGGACAAGATCGCCTGGGCGGCGTGGATCTGCGCCGATCCTGGCACGCAGTATGACACGACGATCAATCAGTGGCACACCTGTCCCGAGGACGGACGGATCAACGCGTCGAATCCGTGCTCGGAGTACATGTTCCTCGACGATACTGCATGTAACCTGGCATCGTTAAAGGTCGGTGAGTTCTTCACACCCGATGGTCGCTTCAATCTGGACGACTACCGACATGCGGTACGGCTCTGGACAATCGTGCTGGAGATCAGTGTCCTCATGGCCTCATTCCCAAGCCGACCCATCGCCCAGAAGAGTTACGTCTTCCGGACGCTGGGGCTGGGGTATGCCAACCTGGGCACCGTTCTCATGCGCCAGGGTATTCCTTATGATTCGCCTAAAGCGCTGGCCATCTGTGGGGCGCTAACGGCGATCTTGACGGGCGAGGCGTACGCCACTTCGGCCGAGCTGGCGGCCGAGCTCGGACCGTTCGAGGGCTACGCACGGAATAGCGAGCACATGCTGCGCATCATCCGCAACCACCGTCGGGCGGCCTACAACGCGCCATCTGAGGAATACGAAGGATTGACGATCAAACCACGAGGAACCCAACCTGAACACTGTCCGCCGGATCTGCTGCTGGCCGCGCGTCGCGCGTGGGATCGCGCGCTAGAGCTTGGCGTGGCATACGGGTTCCGCAATGCCCAGGTCAGTGTACTGGCTCCGACCGGCACTATAGGGTTGGTAATGGATTGCGACACCACCGGCATCGAGCCGGACTTCGCCTTGGTCAAGTTCAAGAAGCTGGCGGGCGGTGGGTATTTCAAGATCATTAATCAGAGCCTCCCGCCTGCGCTGGAGACGCTGGGGTACAGCGCAGCGCAGATACAGGATATCGTCACCTACTGCACCGGCCGCCGGACGCTCAACGGGGCACCCTTTATCAATCACGAGGCGCTGCAGGCGCGCGGTTTTGACGGAGCAGCGCTGGACCAGTTGGAGGCCGCACTGGGGCAAGCCTTCGAAATCCAGTTTGCGTTCAATAAATGGACGCTCGGTGAAGAGTTCTGCCGCGAAAAGCTCGGTCTGACTGATGCTCAATTGAGCGACCCGACGTTCAATATGCTGAAGGCCTTCGGGTTTACTCAGGAGCAGATTACTGCCGCGAATGAATACTGCTGCGGTACCATGACTGTGGAGGGCGCGCCACATCTCAAACCGGAACACTTGGCGGTATTCGATTGCGCGAACCGTTGCGGCCGGACCGGCCAGCGTTTTATCCCGGTGGATGCGCACATCCGGATGATGGCCGCGGCCCAACCATTCATTTCAGGAGCCATAAGTAAAACGATCAATATGCCGGCCCATGCCACGATCGACGATGTGAAGGCCTCGTATCTGTTGGCCTGGCACTGCATGCTGAAGGCGGTAGCGCTGTACCGGGACGGGTCGAAGCTCAGCCAGCCGCTGAATGCCTCCTCGGATTCGGGAGAGGTAGCGGAAAGCAGGGAAGTCCTGGCAGCGGCCGAGCGGGAGGCGGCGCGAGTCATGTTCCGCTACCTCGCGAGACGACGCCGCCTGCCGGAACGGCGGAGTGGGTACACCCAGAAGGCGATCGTCGGCGGCCACAAGATCTATCTTCGGACCGGGGAGTATGCCGATGGCACACTCGGCGAGATCTTCCTGGACATGCACAAGGAGGGAGCAGCGTTCCGGAGCCTGATGAACTGTTTTGCCATCGCGATCTCGCTGGGCATGCAGCATGGTGTGCCGCTGGAAGAGTTCGTCGAGGCGTTCGTGTTCACACGTTTCGAGCCGAACGGGCCGGTGAAGCTGAACGATCGAATCAAGATGTCCACGTCGATCATTGATTACATCTTCCGCGAGCTTGCCGTCACGTATCTGGGCCGTTATGACCTAGGACAGGTGGTGGAGGATGACCTGCGAGGCGATTCGGTTAAAAAAGATGAGCAGGACCCCGAGTGTATGGACAGTGAGCCGGTGGATGCGCAGGCGTTAGCCCCCGGGATTAGCCCGGAGCTCTTTCCGGCCCGACACGGCATCGGCGATGGAGTGAAGGGGAACGGCCACGACACTCGGGGGGTCGCCCACAAGGTGGAGCTGAAGCGGGAGATCACCTACACAGGGGTCCAGAACGCGCGGCAGAAGGGATACGAAGGCGACCCCTGTATGGAATGTAACCAGTTTACGCTGGTCCGGAACGGCACCTGTCTGATATGCGACACCTGCGGAGCCGCGAGCGGATGTTCATAGTCGCTTCGCAAAGGTCAAGGATGATACGCGGGGCCTGCCGCCGAACAGTTCTGATGCGTCCACTACGCCTTCCCCCCAGAGGGACCCTCCTACAGTGCGCACCAGGACGCTCGTTCGGCGGCACCCGCTAAAATTTGGCGAGATGGAACCTTCACCCTCACAGTCAGCCTAACTCGGTTTCTGCGATTCGGGAGGGGATGCCGGCTCATGCGGCATCCCCTTGCTGTCTAGGCTGGGGACACCTAGCATACTTCCCTACACATGAGGTCGGAATGGGTTCAGAGCCTGAGCTCTACCGCACACAGTCGCCAAGCCTCGAGAGAACTGATAGAATTCATGACATAGGTTATTGGATCGGACGCTGATCGAAAGAGTCCGGCGGGCTCGCGGGTTTTTCTGCGGGCTGTGGACCGATCGGCCT
>VRUB01000046.1 GCA_019456345.1 Nitrospira sp.
GATCACCCCGCCCACGACCAACGGCAGCACCACCAGCCCGCACAGCGCCATGAGCGCCAGCTGGCGGTGGGAAAGGCATGTGCTGCAGCGCGATTCGGTCTTTCCTGGAACGATGATGATATTCATACGGCTTTTCGTACTCTCTCCCGAACTAGCCTAGCGCTTGCAATTCTCGCGCCACTTGTCATTTTGCCTCATATTGCCGGCACCGCGCGGCCAAAAGCGACCGGTGCCTCGTCATTATCTTCGTAGGTGACCAGCTCCCAAGCCTCCTGGTCAGCCATTAGCCTGTGCAACAGTCTGGTATTCAGGTAATGGCCGGATTTATGGGCCCGGAACGCACCGATCAACGGGTATCCCAGCAGGTACAAATCGCCGATGGCGTCCAAGAGCTTGTGCCTGACAAATTCGTCCTCGTAGCGCAAACCATCTTCATTCAAGACGCGGAAATTATCCAGCACAATCGCGTTGTCCAGGCTGCCGCCCAGCGCGAGACCGGCCTGACGCAGAGTCTCGATGTCGTGCATGAAACCGAAGGTTCGCGCGCGGCTCACTTCGTTGACAAAGGAGTGGGTGGAGAAATCCACGGTCGCCTCGTGCGGGCCCGCGCTGAACAGGGGGTGATCGAAATGGATGGCGAATGAGACCTTGAAGCCTTCAAATGGGTCGAACCGGGCCCACTTATCGCCCTCCTTACAAAGGACAGGCTTGGTGATGCGCATGAAGCGCTTGGGCACAGCCAGCTCCCGCATACCCGCCGATTGGATCAAGAATACAAACGGCCCGGCGCTGCCGTCCATGATGGGCACTTCACTGGCATCGAGCTCAACATAGGCATTATCGATCCCCAACCCGGCAAATGCCGACATCAGATGCTCCACCGTGGCGACCCTGGCACCGTCACGTGCCAGCGTCATGGAAAGTCTCGTATCGACGATATTTTCGGGGCAGGCGCGGATATCCGCTGAATCGCACAGATCCACGCGGCGAAAGACAATTCCGGTTTCCGCAGGCGCCGGGCAGAGGGTAAGGCCTACCTTCCCGCCTGTATGGAGACCAACCCCTGTTGCCCGAATAACGTTCTGAAGTGTCCGCTGTTTGATCATTTGTTGTAGTTGTTCTAGCTCAGGGCCCGGTCAGTCGAGCGGATCCGCCATTGCGCGCTTTTTCACGCACAGACACCGCCTCAGGTCCATCCCCCAGGCCTGAAAGTCTACATTGATCAAGGGGTCGAGTTCTAATTTAAATGGAAAAGCCGACGCCTGTCCAGTGACAACGGCGGGTCGCGCGCGCGACCGCATCGGAGCAGCCCCCGCGCGCTCCAGCAAGCGCGCCGTGCGGCCGCAAGGTCATTGATATTATTTAGTTAATCAGCCTGCTTGCGGAGAAAGGCCGGGATGTCCAGATACTCCAAGGCGCCCGCTCCCACCGCCTGGCGCTGGCTACTGCGGCGATTGCGGATGACGGTGGGTGTATCGAGCTCTTCGTAATCCACAGTCCCGGTACCCGTCTTCACCACGTGATAGGGTTGTGGGCGCTTCTGCCCCTGGCCCAGACCGGTCGCGACAATGGTGACGCGCAGCTCGTCCTGCAGCTCGGGGTCGATGACGGTACCGACTACCAAGGTGGCGTCGTCGGCGGCGAACTCCTTGACTGTCGTTCCGACTTCCTCGAACTCACCGATCGACATGCCCAGCCCGGCGGTGACATTGACCAGCAATCCACGGGCACCAGAGATGTTTATGTCCTCCAGCAACGGGCTGGAGATCGCCGCCAAGGCCGCCTCGTTGGCGCGGTTTTCGCCCACGGCCGAGGCTGAACCCATCATGGCCATGCCCATCTCTGCCATGACGGTGCGTACATCTGCGAAGTCCACATTGATCAAGCCGGGGCGAGTGATCAGCTCGGCGATGCCTTGAACCGCACCTTGCAACACATCGTTGGCTTTGCCGAACGCATCCAGCAGTGTGGCTTCCTTACCAAGTACGGTGAGCAGTTTTTCATTCGGAATGGTAATAACGGAATCGACGTACTCCGTAAGCTCGCGGATGCCTTGCTCGGCCACGGACATCCGCTTCTTGCCTTCGAACAAGAACGGTTTCGTCACGACCGCAACGGTCAAGATGCCACTGTCCTGGGCAACCTGCGCCACCACCGGTGCCGCCCCGGTGCCGGTACCGCCGCCCATCCCGGCCGTGATGAACACCATGTCCGCTCCCACCAGCACCTCGGCAATTCTCTCGCGGTCCTCTACCGCAGCCTGACGACCGATGGTCGGATCGCCGCCACAACCCAGACCCTTCGTCAGATTGGCCCCGAGCTGCAACACCGTGGACGCAGCGGATCGCTTCAAAGCCTGCGCATCCGTGTTGGCATTGATAAACTCAACGCCATCGATATTGGCGGCGACCATGTGACCCACCGCATTGCCGCCGCCGCCGCCGACGCCAATGACTTTGATAACGGCCTGCTGGCCGTAGGTATCCATCAATTCAAACATTGTGAGCTCTCCCGTTTGAGTGCCAATTTTCACTAGCAAACCTGCTTCATCACTTCGATCTGTACCGGTTGCCCGGCCTAGAAATTTCCCTGAAACCAACTCCTGGTCTTGCCAAACACTCCCTTGATGCCTACTGGAGGTCGCATATGCTCGACGCTATACTCGCCCTTTCGGTTCCGGGCCCCGTGTAACACCAACCCTACTCCAGTGGCATAGATCGGGTTTTGGATCACGCTGGTGAGACCGCCGACGTATTGCGGGATCCCCAGGCGCACCGGCATGTGAAATACCTCCTCCGCCAGATCAATCATCCCTTCCATCTTCGAGCTTCCGCCCGTCAACACGATGCCGGAGCCCATCATGTCCTCGAACGCGCTGCGCCGAAGCTCCGCCAGCACCAGGCCGTAGAGCTCCTCGATCCGCGGCTCGATCACCTCCGCCAACGTCTGGCGCGAGAGCTTGCGTGGCGGGCGATCGCCCACACTCGGTACTTCGATGGTCTCGTCACGGTGTGCGAGCTCGGTCAAAGCACAGCCATATTTCTTCTTTATCTCTTCGGCGTGTTGTGTCGGCGTGCGCAGCGCCACGGCGATATCGTTGGTTACCTGGTCACCGGCGATGGGGATTACGGCCGTGTGGCGTATGGCGCCCTCGGTAAAAACGGAAATATCCGTCGTCCCACCGCCCACGTCCACCAGACAGACACCGAGCTCTTTCTCATCCTCAGTCAACGCTGACGTACTCGAGGCAAGCTGCTCGAGGATGATCTCGTCGACTTCCAACCCACAGCGTCGAACGCACTTAATAATATTCTGCGCCGCGCTGACCGCCCCGGTCACAATGTGCACCTTGGCCTCCAGACGCACGCCACACATCCCTATGGGCTCACGCACACCGTCTTGCTGGTCGATCACGTACTCTTGCGGAAGAATGTGCAACACCTTCTGATCGGTCGGAATAGCGAGCGCGCGTGCCGCCTCGATCACTCTATGCACGTCTCCGCTTGCCACCTCCTTATCCTTGATCGCAACGATACCGTGGGAGTTGAAACTGTTGATGTGGCTGCCGGCAATTCCGGCATGGACGGAGTGTATCTGGCACCCGGCCATGAGCTCGGCTTCCTCGACCGCGCGCTGAATTGATTGGACCGTGGACTCGATGTTCACCACTACGCCCTTTTTCATCCCGCGCGACGGGTGGTGGCCAACCCCGATAATCTCGACCTCACCCATGGGCGACACTTCGCCGACGATCGCCAATACCTTGGAAGTCCCGATATCGAGCCCCACCACCAGTCTTTCATCATCCCGCTTTGACATAGTTCACCTCTTGTTGTGTCAGTACTCGCGAGTAACGTCCACCCGTGAAGGCAGCAGCGCGGGTGGGTCAGCCCATTTCACGGAAAACCCGTTTGTGTACCGCAAATCCACCTGCTTGATCCGCATCGCATGTGATGCCAGCTCACCCCTGTAGGCGCGAGCAAACCGCTCGATCCTGGCATCCGGATTTTCACGCGCCAATATCAGCGTCACACCTTTGTCCAGTTGCACACGGTAGCTTCGTCGCGGTGTCAGCGTAATCGCCGTAATCTTTAGCCCGACGGGTTCGAGCGCCCACGAGAAGCTCCGATAGCGCCTCAGCACTTGGGTATGCGTACCTGCTGGGCCGTACAGCCGCGGAAGTTTTTCGAGCGGTGCACCACTGCGTAGGCGCACCAACTCGCTCGCCTGATTCAACCAGGCCCGGTCACCCCAGCGCGCCACGAAACGCTGTTCCGTCAGGCGGACGTGCAGGTCACGAGGCCAATTTCTGCGCACCGATGCGCGGTACACCCACGGCAGCGATTCAACGCGTGCCTTCACCGCATCCAGATCCAGAGCATAAAAGTTGCCACCTACCTCGCCGTTCAGCACATCGATGAGTTGCTGGCGCGTCACGTGCTTGAACCGGCCCTCGAAATCAACATTCTCGACCGGGAAGTTGTCGGGCCGCAGCATCCAGTCCAACGCGAACGCGCTTACAATCAACAGCAGCAATGCCCAAAGCAGGGTCAATCCAGCCTTGAACGACGGGTCATCATTTTTAATCAGCCATCCAACACGGGAGTGGCCGCTGCCCTGCAATGTGCGTGAGCGCTTGCGTGCGTTAACTCTTGCCATCATCACGCTCCATAGTGCGTACACCAGCGCACGGCACAAAGCTTGTCCGGCGTTGCCGCTTTCCTGGTAACATCGCTAGGGCTCTCCAATAACGCGTACTTCCAGTTCCAAGGTGATGCCCTGGGCGCGGGCCACGCGCTCTCTGACTTCGTTTATGAGACCTTCAATGTCGGCTGCGCTGGCCTCACCGGTATTGACAATAAAATTGGCGTGCAACTCGGACACACACGCCTTGCCCTCACACAACCCCTTGAGACCGCTTGCCTCGATTAAGCGAGCCGCGTAATCACCCGGTGGATTCTTGAACACGGACCCCGCATTCGCCATCCGCGTCGGCTGCGTCTGCCCGCGTTTTACCAACAAGGTTTTGATGTGAGCCTTCCCTTCGGCCTCGTCACCTTGCTGAAGGTGAAAAAGCGCGGCCACAAACCACTCGTGAGCCGGGCCTTCGACCCGCCGGTAGCCGATCGTGAATTCGGCGCGCGTGCGTGTACGCACGCGACCCTGACGGTCGATCGTCTCGACGGCCTCCACGATGGTCCAGGTCTCGCCACCGAAGGCACCGGCGTTCATCGCCAGTGCGCCGCCCACGGTGCCGGGGATTCCAGCCAGAAACTGTGCCCCCGCCAGGCCGTGTGTGACCGTAAACCGGGCCACCTTGGCGCACGCCACGCCTACCTCCGCACGCACCCGCTGTTCGTCCAGCTTGCGTAGATCATCGAGCGCCCCACTGGTTGCAACCACCGTCCCGCGTACGCCACCGTCACGCACAAGGAGATTGCTGCCGAGGCCAAGCCAATAGATCGGTTGGGCGGGCGATTGCGTAGCAAGGAATAGCTGCAGATCGGCCAGATCGGCCGGTACGTAGAAGCAGTCCGCGGGACCGCCGACGCGCCAGCTGGTGTGCTTGGCCATCGGCTCGTCGAATAACAACTTGCCACGCAAGTGGCTCTGGTCGGCGACCGTGATCATTGCCGTGCCTCCGCCAGCCACTGGGGCAAATCCGCCGCGACCTGGCCGATGCTACCGGCACCCATGGTCAACAAGACATCATTGGCCCTGAGGATCTCACGCAGGACAGGCGGCAACGCCGCCACGTCATCAACGAAGATCGGGTTCGCCTTTCCGCGCGCCCGAATGGCACGGCACAAGGCGCGGCCGTCGGCCCCGCTGATAACGCCCTCGCCGGCGCTGTAGACCTCCGTGATAACGAGCGGGTCGACCTCGTTGAGCACGGCGCTGAAGTCATCGAGCAGATCCCGCGTACGGGTGTAGCGATGCGGCTGGAATGCCACCACCAGCCTGCGATCCGGCCAACCGTGACGTGCCGCCGTCATCGTAACCGCCAGCTCACGCGGATGGTGCGCATAGTCGTCCACCAGCACAACATCTCCGCCATCGATACTCACCTGTCCCAAGACCTGAAAGCGCCGACCGATCCCTTCGAACCGCGCCAGCCCGCGGGAAATCGCCGCGGTCGCGACACCGAGCTCCTTGGCAACTGCAACTGCCGCCAACGCATTTAATACATTGTGTTGTCCCGGTTGTCGCAGCTTCAGTTCGAGCGCCTCGGCGCCACTCATCTCGACCGTGAAACGCATCTGCAACCCATCCTGCTCGATGTTGCGTGCGCGCACGTCAGCCTCGGGGCAAGTGCCATAGGTAATGGTCGGGCGCTGTATCTTGCCGAGGATTTCACGCACGACCGGGTCATCAAGACAAACGATTGCGAGACCGTAAAACGGCAGATTGTGCAGAAAATTAATGAATGTGCGTTTTAGCCGCGCGAAGTCCCCACCATATGTGCCCAGGTGGTCATTATCGATGTTCGTCACCACGGCCACAAATGGCTGCAGATGGAGAAACGAGGCATCGCTCTCATCCGCCTCTGCGACCAGGTACTCGCCTTTGCCTAGGCGTGCATTGCTACCGGCACTGGTAAGCTGGCCACCGATGACGAAGGTCGGATCAAGGCCGCCTTCGCCCAGCACGCTGGCAATCAAGCTGGTGGTGGTGGTCTTGCCGTGCGTGCCGGCGACGGCGATGCCGCGTTGCAGACGCATGAGCTCGCCCAGCATTTCGGCGCGCGGCACCACCGGTATTTTGGCCCGTTTCGCAGCAGCCACTTCCGGATTTCTACCGTTGATGGCGGAGGATACGACCACGGCGTCGGCGTGCGCGACCAGCTCTGCGTCGTGGCCAATGTGCACAGCGATGCCGTGCGTTGCCAGGCGTCGGGTGTTGGCGCTCTCACGAATGTCTGAGCCGGACACCTCGAACTGCAGGTTGGACAGAACCTCGGCAATACCACTCATGCCGACCCCGCCGATACCGACGAAATGTATGCGCTTGACCCAGTTACGCATGCATTGCCTCCATGCAAAGTTGGCCCACGGTCTCGGCTGCGTCCGGCATCGCACAGCGCCGCGCGTTTTGCGACATCCGCGCGATCAACTCGCGGTGCGCGTCGAGCTGCGTCAGCAGCTCGCGTACACGCGATGCATTAAACTGCTCCTGCGGCACCAACACCGCCGCCTCATGCTCCTCCAGAAAATTCGCATTCGCGGTCTGATGATCGTCGACGGCAAACGGATAGGGCACCAGGATGGCGGCACAGCCGGCGCCGCTGAGCTCTGCAATGGTCATGGCACCTGCACGACAAATAATCAGATCGGCCCAGCGGTAGGCGCTCGCCATATCGTCGATAAAGGGCGTGATGCGCGGCGCTCCCGGCACACCATCGTAAGCCACACGCGTGCACTCGCTCCAGCGCCGGCCGCACTGGTGCCAGACCTCGGGAACCGAGTCCCCATCCAGCAAGCGCAAGGCCTGCGGTACAACCTCATTGAAAATCTGTGCACCCTGACTGCCGCCGAGCACGAGCAGACATAGCGGACCTGTGTGCTGAGTGCCCCGTTGTGGGGGCGGCAAGGTGGCGATCTCGCGGCGCACGGGATTGCCAACGTGGCGGGCGGCGGGAACGCCGTGGAACGCACCCGGGAAACCGCAAAGCACCTGGTCCGCAATCCAGGCGAGCCAGCGATTAGTCAGGCCCGGAATGGCATTTTGCTCATGAATCAGCAGCGGCTTGCGCAAGATCCAGGCAATCACGCCGGCGGGACCGGCAACAAACCCTCCCATCGACAGTACGACATCGGGACGGCGTCGCAACATAATGCGCAGCGACTGCACGCCGGCGACGAGGACTCTGATCGGCAGCAACAGCCAGCTGATGGCACCGCGAGCGCGCAACCCCTGGATCGATACCCATTCGATATCAAAGCCCGCGGCCGGCACCGCACGTGCCTCCAGCCCCATACGCGTTCCCATCCACACCACGCCAATACTCTGGCTGCGAAGGTACTCGGCGACCGCCAGCCCGGGAAATACGTGCCCGCCCGTACCTCCGGCCACAACCATCACGCAGCTCACTGCACACCCCATGCGTGAGCGCGCGTCTCGCGCTGCACCATCAGCAGCAGCCCCACCGCTATGAAGCTGGTCAGGATACTGCTGCCACCGTAGCTGAGAAACGGCAGTGTCAAGCCCTTGGTGGGCAACGCCCCCATGTTTACGCCCATGTTAATGATCGCTTGCAAGCCGAGCAGCAACCCGACTCCCTGGGCCAGCCGCGCCCCGTACAGCAGTCCAACTCTTTCGGCCTGCCGTGATATCAGAAACGCGCGTGTCACCAAGATGCCGAACAGCACTATGACGACCAGCACGCCGAGCAGCCCGAGCTCCTCAGCGGTGACCGCAAAGATGAAGTCTGTGTGCGCCGCCGGCAAATAGTAGAGTTTCTGTACACTCGCCCCGAGGCCAACACCGAACCACTCGCCGCGGCCAAAGGCAATGAGGGCCTGGACGAGCTGAAATCCGCTATTGAACGGATCCGCCCATGGATCAAGAAACCCGACCACGCGCGCGAAACGGTAAGGTGCGATCAGGGTAAGGATGGCCATTCCGACCACTCCGGTGACGACGACGACACCGAAATGCCAGAAGCGCACCCCCGCCAGAAACAACATGCCCAGCACGGTCATACTAATCACCACCATCGCGCCGAGATCCGGTTCTTGCAACAGCAACATCCCGATGGCGACTACGACGATGCTGATGATGAAAACGCCCTGCGTGAAATTGTGCAGCTCTTCCTGCCTACGTACGAAATAACCGGCGACATAAACTACTAAAATGAGCTTGATCAGCTCTGATGGCTGCAGGTTGATGGCCCCGAGTCTGAGCCAGCGCGAGCTCCCGTTGACGGTAATCCCGGCCCCCGGAATCAATACCAGGACCAGCAACGCCATCCCCCCAAGCAACAGATACGGGCCTGCCGCCTCCCATAGACGCACTGGCGTGCGCATGGTGACGTACATTAAGAACAACCCGAGACCCACGGCAATCGACTGACGCCAAAGATAATAACTACCATCACCGATGTTGCGTTCAGCAAAAGAAATGGACGAGGAGTAAACCATCACCAGTCCCAGCCCGACCAGCGCCAGCACACATCCAAGCAACCAGCCATCAGCCTTCGGGCGGCGCCTGCCCGCGCTACGCCGCGTTGACGCATCGGGCTTGCGCTCATGTGTCAGGCTCACCATGCGCGGTCGAACTCTTGCCAGGCAACGCCACTGCGCTCAAGCTGCCAGACTCCACTCATGACCCACCGCCCTTGGCCAGCTGCTCGTGTACGGCGGCGATGAACACTTCGCCGCGGTGCTCGTAATTCTTAAACATGTCAAAGCTCGCGCAGCCGGGGGACAAGAGCACGGCATCGCCAGCACTCGCGAGCTGCCTCGCTCGCGCGACTGCGTCGTGCATATCGATCGCATGCATGACAGGTAAGGCGCGCTCGAGCGACGCCTCGATCAGATCGGCATCACGCCCGATCAACACCACGGCGCGCGCGTGCTCGCACAACACGTCCTTGAGCATGCGAAAGTCAGCGCCCTTGCTTTCACCACCCGCTATGAGCACAACCGGGCGTGTGCAACCTTTCAATGCCGCCACAGTCGCCCCCACATTTGTCGCCTTGGAGTCATCGATCCAGAGGACCCCATCGTGCTCGGCGATCACCTGGCTACGGTGTGCAAGCCCGCGGAACGTCGTGATGGCCCGGCGCATGGCATTCACGGAGATACCCAGCGCATCGGCCATAGCCATTGCCGCCGACACATTGGCGAGGTTGTGCCGTCCTTGCAGCGCCACGTCACTGGCGGCAATCCACGCCTCCCCGCCTTTACCCAACCATTCCACGCCGTGCTTGTGGACGATACCAAAATCATCAGCCGTCACCGGCTGTGCCGATCCGAAGCGCACAATGCGCCTGCCAGCCCTAGCCATGGTCATGACGGCGGCGTCATCGCAGTTGAGCACCATGATCCCGTCACCGCTAAAGATGCGCGCCTTCGCCGCCGCGTACTCCGCCAAGGAGCGATAACGATCCATGTGATCGCAGCTGAGGTTCAGCACCGTCGCCACGCGTGCATTGAGACTGTGGGTGGTCTCCAGCTGAAAGCTCGATAGCTCCAACACGTACAAATCCGGTGGTGGCGATTCCAACAACGACAACACCGGCACGCCGATATTGCCCCCCACGCGCGTATCAAGCCCGTCCTCGCGGCACATGGCCCCCAGCAGCGCCGTCACGGTGCTCTTGCCGTTGACGCCGGTGACGGCCGCTACCGGGGCCGTCACCTCGTGTGCAAACAGCTCGACATCGCCCACGGCACTCACCCCAGCGGCGATCGCTTGCGCCACCACGGGCTCGCGCAACGACACGCCCGGGCTCACCACCAGCATGCCCGCTTGCTTGAAAAGCCGCGCATCCCAGTCGCCCGTGGAGCACTCGACGACCGGTAGGGTTTCACGCAGCTCGGAGAGCATCGGCGGATCGCGACGGCTGTCGACCACACGCACGCGGTATCCGCGCGCGACCAGATGGCGTGCACTGGAAAGGCCGGTCAAACCCAGACCCACAACCAGCGCTTGTTTGCGCGATTTGCGTGGCATCGTCGACACCTGCATGCTTAACGAACCTTCAACGTGGCGAGCCCGATCAACACCAGGATCACCGTTATGATCCAGAACCGCACAATGACCCGGGGCTCCGGCCACCCCTTGAGCTCGAAATGGTGATGCAGCGGCGCCATGCGAAAAATGCGCCGGCCCAAGAGCTTGTAAGATGCCACCTGCAGCATGACCGACACCGTTTCGATCACGAATACGCCGCCCATCACGAACAATACGATCTCCTGTCGCACTACCACGGCGATCACGCCCAATGCCGCCCCCAAGGCCAATGCGCCTACGTCGCCCATAAATATCTGGGCCGGGTAGGTGTTGAACCAGAGAAAACCGAGACCCGCGCCGACGATCGCAGCGCAGAAAACCATTACCTCACCGACGCCCGGGACATAGGGAATGCCGAGATAATTCGCAAAGAACACGTTTCCCGTGGTGTAAGCGAAAATTCCGAGGGCACCGGCCACCATCACCGTAGGCATGATCGCCAGGCCGTCGAGGCCATCGGTGAGATTGACCGCGTTGCTCGAGCCGACGATGACAAGGTAGGTCAGGAGAATGAACCATGGGCCGAGGGCGAGTACGAACTGCTTGAACACGGGCACAATGAGCTCTGTCTCGACCGGCGTTTTCGCGCTGAAGTAAAGAAACACGGCTATCGCGATGCCGGCGATTGTCTGCAGCAGAAACTTCATGCGCGCGCCGATACCACGGGGATCTTTGTGTACCAGCTTCTTCCAGTCATCGATCCAGCCGATGGCCCCGAAGGAGAGCGTCGTGAAGAGCATCACCCAAATAAACCGGTTCTTGAGGTCGGCCCACAACAGCGTTGCGATGACGATCGCCACCAGGATAACCGCACCACCCATGGTTGGCGTACCCGCCTTGGCAATGTGAGACTCCGGTCCATCGAGTCGCACTGTCTGGTGGATTTGTTGATAGCCCAGCCGGCGAATCATGGCCGGGCCCACCACGAAACAGATCACCAGGCCGGTGAGCACGCCCAAAATGGCGCGAAACGTCAAGTAGCGAAAGACGTTTAAGAACGAGAACTCGTGGGTCAATTCTTCAAACAGGTAAAACAGCATTCAAGCTTGTCCTCAAGCATTGTCCAATGAGGCCGTGGGCGCGTGCTCAGAGCTCGGATTTACGATCTCCCGCAGCACGTGCTCCATATGCATGCAACGTGAGCCCTTGATCAGTATTGTCATATCCGCGTGCATGCGAGCGACCAGACTTTCGACCAGCGCCTCTCGGGCCGGGAAATGTCTGGCGCCCGCGCCGAAGCTTTCCACGGCGAGCTTGCTTAACTCGCCAATCGCGAACAGATGCGCGATCCCCACACGCTTGGCCAAAGATCCGACGCGGCGGTGAATATCCGGTCCGGCCTCACCCAGCTCGACCATATCACCCATCACCAGCACCGCCTCTCCCGGGAAATCCCTGAGCACCGCAATTCCTGCACTCAGCGATGCCGGGTTGGCGTTGTATGTGTCATCGATGATGCGCGCCCCGTTTATGCCCTGCTTGAGCTCGAGCCGGCCCGATACCTGCCGCAGCTTTTCGATGCCACGCTTGACATCACCCGGCTCGGCACCCGCTGCGAGCGCGCTGGCGGCTGCCGCCAGGGCGTTAGCGACATTATGTTGACCCAGAAGAGGTAGCCGCATATCGATTTCTCCCTGTGTAGTTTTGATCTGCAATGCGCTGCCGGTGGTCGCGAGCTGATACTCCGCGCTGACATCGGCCCGGCGCTGCAACCCGAAGGTGATGCATCGTCTCGGGGCCGCGCGCGAGCGCCACAGATCGGCGTAATCATCATCGGCATTGATAATCGCAATACCAGCCGGTCCTAGTGCCGAGAACACCTCGCCCTTCTCCCGCGCCACATCGGCCACCGAGCCGATCCCTTCCAGATGGGCCTCCGCCGCATTGGTGACGACGGCAACCGTGGGTTGCGTCATGGTGGCGAGGTAGCGCATCTCGTCCTGCCGGTTCATGCCGAGCTCGATGACGGCATGGCGATCACGTGAACGTAGTCGCAGCAAGCTGAGAGGTGCTCCGATATCGTTGTTGAGGTTGCCGTGCGTGGCGCAGCCCGGTCCCGTCTCGGCCATGATCGCTGCAATCATCTCCTTGACAGTGGTCTTACCGTTGCTGCCGGTGACCGCGATGACTGGAAGATCGAACTGCCGGCGCCAGTAGGCCGCCAACGCGCCGAGGCCACGGCGCGTATCCGCTACCCGCACACAGGGCAATACGGTTTTGCTCGCACGGGCCAGTATTGCCCCCGCGGCGCCGCGGCGGGCCGCCTCGCCCAGGAAATCGTGTCCATCATGGTTCGGCCCCGTGAGCGCCACAAAAAGATCGGCCGGATTCAAAGTGCGCGTGTCCGTGCTGACGCCGGAAAATTCCGCATCGGCCCCAATGAACGGGGCATCCAGGACGTGTGCCAGTGTAGCGAGCGTCATCACGCAGCGTGTCCCAGGAGTCTGCGCACCGTCGCGCGATCGCTGTAGGATACGCGCCGGTCTCCGACCTGCTGATAGTCTTCATGGCCTTTGCCGGCGATGAGCACGACGTCGCGCGCGTCCGCCTCCGCAATCGCTGTGCTGATGGCCTCCGCGCGATCACGGATCACGCGCGGGCGTGCCTGCATGCCGGCGGCAATGTCGGCGATAATCCGATCGCCGGGCTCATGGCGCGGATTATCGTCAGTCAACACCACCCGGTCGGAAAGCTGCTCGGCCAACCTGCCCATCTGCGGGCGCTTGCCCCGATCGCGATCCCCGCCACAGCCGAACACGCAACACACGCGGCCGTGCGCATGCTCGCGCACCGCACGCAGCACCTGCTCCAGGGCATCGGGCGTGTGCGCATAATCCACGACCACCAGTGGCATGCCGGCTTTCCCGCCAAAACGTTCCACCCGGCCGGCTACGGGCTTGATCGCGCTGAGACCGGCCTGCGCCGCATCCAGGCCCACACCGCAGGCCAGCAGCGATGCCAGTGCCGCCAGCAGGTTGGCGGCGTTGAACCGCCCCAGAAGCGGGCAACGGATCCGGACCGCCCCTTGCGGCGTCATCGCCTCCACTTCCAATCCGTCGGTCAGCAACCGGATCGCCCGTGCATGCACATCGCCGCCTTCAATGCCAAAGCTAATAGTCTCGACACGTCCGGCGAGACACCCCAATAGCTCACGACCAAACGCATCATCGCGATTGACGACCGCACGTTGCAACCCTTCGACTTCAAACAGTGCGGCCTTGGCCTGCGCGTAACGATGCATATCGGCGTGATAATCCAGATGGTCGCGCGAGAGATTGGTAAACACGGCGATGTCGAACGCCACTCCGGCGGTGCGCTGCTGGTCCAACGCATGCGAGGACACCTCCAGGCACACGCGGGAGGCACCCGCGTGCAGAAATTGCCCGAGCAAGCGATGGATCGCGACCACATCGGGTGTCGTGTTGTCCATGCCTTCGAGCGCATCCGGGAAACCGCTGCCTAGCGTGCCGATCAACGCGCACCGTTCTGCCGAGCTGTCCAGGGTTTGCGCCAACAAGTGCGTGCAAGTCGTTTTTCCATTGGTGCCGGTAACGCCAATAACCGTCATCTCTTGTGACGGCGATCCAAAAAATCGATTGACAATGATCCCGAGCTGCGAGCGCACATCGGTCGTGACGAATACCGGTACCGCCAGACCGGTGAAGTCATAACCTCCACCAGTCTCGCACAGCACGGCGACCGCTCCCCGGCGCAATGCATCCTGGACAAAATCGCGACCATCCGCACCGGTGCCTGGAACAGCCACAAACAGGTCGCCGACGCTGACCTGGCGGCTGTCGAGTGCCAGGCCGCCGACCTCGACATCGTGCCTGCAGCGTTCGTCTCCCAATCCCGCCAGCAGATCGCTGAGGCGGTGCCGGCTACTAATCTTGCTCGCTATCGCTATCATGCCGGCGGCGCGCTTGTAGTGGGGGCCGCCCAGCGCAGCCCTTGCTGCGGGATATCGGGCGCAATGTTCAGCAATCGCAGTGCACCGGCCATGACGCGGCTGAATACCGGCGCCGCGGTCTGCCCGCCGAAGTGCCGTCGTGCCTCCGGCTCATCCACGGTCACCACCATGACCAGTCTCGGATTGGAGGCCGGCGCCATGCCGGCAAATGAGGCGACATAACGGTCCTTGGCGTAGTCTCCGGAAATGAGCTTGTGCACCGTGCCGGTCTTGCCCGCCACACTGTAGTGCAGCAGCTGCGCCGCCGCACCCGTACCGCGCCGGCTCACGGCAAGCTCGAGCATGTTGCGGATCTGCTGGGCGGTACGGCGGGTCATAACCTTGACGCCCCGCACGGGTGCATCGCGGCGCAACATCGTGATGGGGACGAGCACGCCGTCGTTGGCGAGCACCGCGTAGGCGCGCGCGAGCTGCAACGACGTCACCGATATCCCGTAGCCGAAGGAGACACTCGCCTGATCTATCGATACCCATTGCGACGGCGGGTTAAGCAGGCCGGCAGATTCGCCGGGCAGGCGGCTGCCGGTGGTTTCACCGAAACCGGCGCGCCGCAACATTCCCCATATTTGTTCCTTGCTCATGCTCAAAGCGATCTTGGCCGCGCCCACGTTACTCGACTTCTCGATCACCTGGGCCACGCTTAGTTCGCCGTAGTTCCGCAAATCGCGGATGATCTTGGTGCCGACACGAAATCGACCGGGGGCCGTGTCGATCAGGCTTTCCGGCGTCAACTGACCGCTCTCGAGGGCGGCGGCGACGGTGAACGGCTTGAGCGTAGAGCCGGGCTCAAATACGTCTGTTACGGCACGATTTCGAAATGCCGCGCTCGTAAGCTTGGAGCGATTGTTTGGATTGAAACCCGGAAGATTCACCATGGCCAATACTTCGCCCGTGTGCGTGTCCATGACAATGGCGGTGGCCGCGCGCGCATTGTATGCCTCCATGGCCGCCCCGAGCTCGCGGTAGACGAGATACTGGATACGCCGGTCCAGACTGACAACGAGGTCCTTTCCCGGCGTGGCGAGAGATACGCTTTCTACGGTTTCTATAATATTGCCGTAGAGATCGCGCAACACCCGCTTCTTGCCCGGGGTGGAACGCAGCATCGCCTCATAGGCGAGCTCAAGACCTTGTTGGCCGCGATCGTCGATATCGGTAAAACCGATCACATGCCCGCTCACGGCGCCGGTCGGGTAATAACGGCGGTACTCCCGCTGCAGGAACACCCCGGGGATCTTCAAGGCGCGCGCGCGCGCGGCCACATCCGGTGTGACGTGCCGCTTGAGATACATGAACTCGCGATCGGCGTACTTGCGGACCTGGCGCGCCAGATCACGCTGCTGCAGGCCCAACACTCGGGCCAGCGCCGGCCAGCGTTGGCGTGCGCGCATAAAGGCTGGCGGATCGGCCCACACCGACTGCACCGGGGTGCTGATCGCCAGTGGACTGCCATTGCGATCGAGGATCATGCCTCGGTGCGCATTGTCCGTCACGGTGCGCAAATAACGCGCATCGCCCTGGCGCTGCAGGTAATCTGACGCCACCACTTGAAGGTAGGTGGCACGAACCCCCAGTAGCCCCAGAATCGCCCACAGCCCGCTCAATACCAGCCAGTAACGCACAGGGTGGCGCATACTTCGACCCGAATGGCTCACGGGTGCGCGCCCTCGCGCAGATCCACAACGACTACCTGGTCGGGATCAGGTATAGCCATACCGAGTCGGGCACGGGCCAGGTTCTCCACGCGTCGATGTTCCGACCACGTGCCCTCTTCCAGCAGCAGCTTGCCCCATACGATGTTCAACGCGTCACGTTCCTTCTGCAGCAATTCGTGGTGCGTAAAAAGCTGGCGTCCCTGATGGCGTAATGTGACCACCAGCAGCGCCATGACCAGGACCGCCGCCGTGAGCACGGCCACCGCTCTAGGCATGATCCCCCCCTATGCGCTCGGCCACGCGAAGAATCGCACTGCGCGCGCGCGGGTTGCGCTGCACCTCTGCCCCTGCAGGGCGTAGCGGCTTGCCGATAAGCTTCAGCTGCGGTCGAAGCTCGTGTGCGCGCACGGGCACGCCCGGTGGAAAATCATCGCCTCGCGCCTGGGCGCGCACAAAACGCTTAACCAGCCGATCCTCGAGCGAATGAAAACTGATCACCACCAATCGCCCTTCGGGCGCAAGTGCTTGTACCGCCTGCGGCAAGGCCGCTTGCAATTCCTGCAACTCCTGATTGACCAACAGGCGAATGGCGAGGAAGGTCCGCGTCGCCGGGTGTTTTGTGCGCTCGCGTGTCGGCACCACTCGGGCTACCAGCTGTGCCAGCTGCCGGGTTGTTTCGATCCTCTGTCCAACGCGCTCGCGCACAATTGCACGCGCAATTCGGCGCGCATAGCGTTCCTCGCCAAGCGTGAATAACACCGACACGATCTCCGCCTCAGCGGCGGTGTCCAACCACTGCGCCGCCGATATGCCTGTCACCGGGTCCATACGCATATCCAACGGTCCGTCATGCTGGAACGAGAATCCACGGTCGTGGTCCTCCAGCTGCGGGGAGGATACCCCGAGATCGAACACGATCCCGTTGACACGCCCTGTGAGGCCTTCCTTGTCCAGATACTGCCCCATCAGCGAAAACGGCGCCGGCACCACCGACAGGCGCGCCTCGCCGGCAAAGGTAATACGTGCAGCGGCGACCGCCTGGGGGTCCCGGTCGAATGCGAGCAAGCGCCCCTCGCGACCGAGGTGGTCAAGTATCGCTGCACAATGCCCACCGCGCCCGTAGGTGGCGTCCACGTACACGCCGCCGGGCCGCAGCCGCAAGGCATCCACAACCTCATCGACCAAGACCGGAAGATGTGTGGACTCGTTCACTGTCAAAACCGCCTCAGCGCCGAATGGGTCCCGGCACGGTATTCCGGCCTGCCGAGTTGTGCGCTGCACCAGCCCAATTCTCTCTAGTCTCGCACCAGGGACAAATTCCGCGCATGACGGCCGCACCGCACCGCCGGTTACGCCACCGTCTCCACGGGCGCCACCAGCAAGGGTTGTCGGTTTGGCGCCGCGGCGCTCCGTATTAAAGCGACAGGGATCCGAGTTCGTCGGGAAGTTCTGCGTCCTCATCACCTGCCTCACCCAGCCACTCTGCCCGGCGTGCGGTCCACGCTTCCTCGGCCCAGACCTCAAACTTATTGCCCTGGCCGATGAGCACCACGGACTTATCGAGGCCGGCAAATTCGCGCAATGCGGGCGGCAACAGAATACGTCCGTTGCCGTCGAGCTCGCATTCGGTGGCGTGGCCAATGAGCAGACGCTGCAAGCGTCGTGCTTGCTTGTTAAAGCTAGGTAACCGCACCAGTTTACGCTCGATCTCCTCCCAGTCGGGTAGCGGGTACAGCAACAAGCAATGGTCACGATCGACGGTAAGCACCATCTGACCTTCGCACGTGCGCAACAGATCTTCCCGATATCGCGTCGGGATGGCCATGCGCCCTTTGCTGTCGAGATTTAATGTCGCGAGCCCACGAAACACGCTTGCCGCCTTGACTGTTTATATCCCACAAATATCCACAATTTCCCACTATCCGACACTATAGTTAGGTTCTTCGAGTACTGTCAAGCGAATTCCTGTCCATCTACGTGATCTTTTTCTTTTGGGGACAGACGCTTAGTGGATACCGATGGACGGTCAACGGGGTCGTGGGGCGGTCGCGCTCACGGCCCCCGCCGGAAATGATCCCTGTTGCAGAAAGGCGCGTAGACACGGCTCAGGAAAGGAGGAGTCGGCCGATAAGCCGGGTTCTGTCGGAGGACAGTCATTCATCTAGGACACGCGTCACCGCGTGCCTCAAGCGGCCTACCCGGGAACAGTGCGGGCCACACCCTGTTTCCCCTATTTGGCCTTGCTCCAGGTGGGGTTTACCCTGCCACCGGTGTTACCACCGGCGCGGTGCGCTCTTACCGCACCTTTTCACCCTTACCCGGCCACTCACAGTTAAGTGGCCGGGCGGTATGTTTTCTGTGGCACTTTCCGTAGACTCGCGTCCCCCAGGCGTTACCTGGCACCCTGCCCTATGGAGCCCGGACTTTCCTCCCGTCACCTACCCTTGACACGCTCTACCCCGAGAAGGTCCGGTGCGGGTGGCTACTTGATCCGCAACTTCACCAAGTGTGTCAGGGGTAAGTGACGGGCGACTGCCTGGCCGACTCCCAATAACCAGTATACCAGCCCGCGGCGGAATCAGCGGAAAGTCTGGTAGGTGAGTGGGGCAAGGCAAGCGTGCGATGGGTGCGCCGGAGAAAGACAACAGTCCAGTGGGTGAGCCGGAACAAGGCGAGCGTCCGGTGGACGCTGGTCCCGGCGAACGCCCAAGCCATGGGTGAACCGGGGCATTG
>VRUB01000226.1 GCA_019456345.1 Nitrospira sp.
GCTCTAGCCGCTTGGCCAGTCGTATGGCACTCGAGGTTGTCATTTGCCCATGAGTACCAAAAAGCAGATCACATTTGTTGCCGACCGCGTCTCGGATCTTCCTGACAAACGTCTCCGCCCTATCTAATGCGACCAACGACAACTGTCTGGGATCAAACGCCGTGTAAGGACCAACCGGGTCGAACTTCACGGCAGTGAAACCTTGCGCGACGTACTCTGCCGCCCGTTCTGCCGCCAGATCGGCATCCGTGTATACATCGGTCTTGTCGGACGCCTTTGGGTATATATAGGTATAAGACCGCAATCGCTCATGCACCTGGCCACCCAATAGTTCGTAGACCGGTTTGTTCAGCTCCTTGCCGACGATATCCCAACAGGCCATTTCAATGGCACTAAGCACACCCATCATAGATAGATCAGAGCGTTGGGTGTAACAGCTCGAATAAACGATACGCCAGAGCCGCTCTATCTTGAACGGATCGGCGCCCAAGACATAACGTTCACATACGTCCTCGATCATGCGCACAACAATCTTCGGGTGAAATGGCACCGCGTAGGCTTCGCCGTACCCCTCAATACCCGTATCGGTGGTGAGCTTCAGAAACACCCAATAACGTCCGCCATAATGGGGAGGCGGGTTCGCCACCGAATAGGTCTTAAGGTCCACGATTTTCATGGCAATAGTCGTCTCCTAAACTACGGTCAGCCGTCGCCGAGCGTATTTTCTTTGCCGGCGAGGCCTGTCATCCCAGCATGTGGGCGACCTGCGGCGGCGCCTATCTGTCCGGTATCGACACCGCTCGAGAAGTGAGCCGAGTGTTGCGGCAGAAGGCCGCTTCCACGCAATGCTCTACGGAAGCCTAACTGTAGGACAGCCGCTCAAGAAGGGCTACCGTCTAGCTGGACGGCATATCACACGTCGTTACATTTTAGAGGATTGCTGACGTATATTTTGGTACGGAAGTCGCCGCGACCGAGTCAGTCGTGGTCTCTTTCCATGATCGCCTCGACGCATTCTCGGACCACCCGCGTATGCAGGTCGACATCGCCCTCGGAGGTTGCTGGCGATATGAGCGCCATGTTGTGAAAGGGCGTCAGCAGCAGTCCCCGATTCAGGCAGAATAGGTGGATTAGGTGCTTGAGTTCCGGATCTGCGCCGAGTTCCGCTTCGCTGGCGTTTCGCGGCGGCGTCGGTTGAAAACGATACTCCACGCGGGCCCCGAGTCGAGTCACATACCACGGCAGCCGGTAATCGCGAATGGTCTCCTCCACACCGGCTGCGAGGCGTTGCGCCAATGCGATCATGTGCACATAGTTTGGCTCGGTCATCAAGTGCTCTAACGTCGCCCGCATGGCATGTGTCGCCAACGCATTGGCGGACAGCGTGCCGCCAATGCCAGCGACCGGGATGTCCGGTGAGACCGTGCGCGAACGCACCTTTTCCGCGACTTGATGACTCATCCCGTAAACGGCGGCGGGCACGCCGCTCGCGATCGGTTTCCCGAGCACGAGCATATCGGGCTCGAGCCGATAAGCCCGCGTGTAACCCCCCGGACCGGTAGAGATAGTGTGAGTTTCATCGATGATTAGAAGCGTGCCGTAACGCCTCGTGATGTCACGCAGGGCGTCGTGATAATTGGCCTCGGGAAGCACGATACCATAATGGTTGGTCAGTGCGGGCTCGGTGAGCACGCACGCGACCTCGCCCGATGAAAGGGCTTCATCCAACGCCTGGACATCGTTGAATTCAACGATGTCGGTCGTCGTGGTTGGATCGAAGGCCGGCCCAACGTTGCCCTCACGCGAGCTCGACATACCATCGCGAAGGATCACAATCGTCTCATCGACCGTGCCGTGATAGCAGCCGTTAAACACCAAGATTCGGTTTCGGCCGGTAATATCACGTGCCAGGCGTAGCGCGAAGCGATTTGCATCCGTGGCAGAGAGCACTATCTGCCAGTATGGTAGCCCGAATCGTCGAGCAAGCTCTTCGGCAACCCACAGCGAATCTTCGGTGGGCAGCATGCTAGTGATGCCGCGCCCCGCTTGAGCGGCGATTTCATCTGTAACGACAGGAGGGGCGTGACCGAACATGGCACCGGTATCCCCCAGACACAGGTCGACGTATTGATGACCGTCTACGTCCGTCACGCGCGCACCTTCGGCGCGCTCCAAGAAAATGGGAAACTGTCCTGGCCATTCGATCATCCATTGCATTGGGACTCCGCCAATCAGCGATGCTTGGGCACGCTCGGACAGCTCGCGGGACTTCGGTCGCGCGGTGACAAACGCGGCCTGCTCCCGTTCGAAAAGCTCCTCAATTGTGTGCCTGGAAATGCCCATCTGAACTACCAGAAGCTCAAGAACACCACTCAACACTCCGCGCCCGCAACCGTAGCAGGAACCTGAATACGATCAAACAGGCTAACCCGCTCCTTGTCTGTAAACGTTAGATGTTTGCAACCCAGGGCCGGGCTACTCAGCCGCCTGCTTCGCCCCGCCCTTGTCCTCGAAGATCACGTAAAACTTGCGCACGGTCTCAGGCATGTGCCAGGTGCACTTCAGGCCTTTTGGTATGACGAAGCATTCGCCGGATTTGAACGTCTCGGCGCGGCCATCAGCGTCGGTGATGACCACCTTGCCGCTCAGGATGAAGCAGAACTCATCGACCGGATAACTGTCGATCTGTGACGTGTACGGCGTGAATTCCCAAACGCCGGCCGTGAGTTGCCCGGTCTTGTCG
>VRUB01000227.1:0-1827 GCA_019456345.1 Nitrospira sp.
GCCTCGACCTGGTCGGACAGGAAAGCCATGGCCGCATCGGCGTCCTTGGTGCTCGCGTTCATCTCGTCGACGCGGATTTGGATGCTGGCGAGCAGCGCGTTGATCTCTTCGTAGTCGGCCGCCGGTGGAGCGCCCGGGGGCGGCGTCTCCTGGGCCAGTGCGGCGCCGCTCAACCCCGCGCAGACGACGAGCGCAAGGCACGAGGCCTTCGGGTTCGATCCTTGGCTCGCTGCCATGGCTTCCGATCGCTCTTCTCGCGGCTCCTGCGCATCCGGGCTCCCGCGTGGAGCCCGTCGCTGGCGCCATCATGCGCCGATTCCGGCCCGTTTCACAACGCAAGCGCGCCGGTTCGAGCCCGAACAAACCGGCCGAATTTACGAATTTATCCCCAATAAAGGCAATTCCGACCCGTTTTGTCGCGTCTGCCGCCCGCGGTTCGGCGCCGGCGCGGGCCGGAGGGTCCCGGACAAGGCTTTGCCAAGAGGGGCTTTGGGGTGGTTTTGGGGCACTGACAGGGGTCGGGCGGCTCGAAGACGGGCAAAAGTTCTCCTTGCTCGGCTAACTCGACTCCTCAAGATTTCCGTCTTGTGGCCTGATTTACTTAACGCTTGGGAACCCAGCGGGCGCGTCAGGCCACGAGGGAGGCGCGCCCACACAGAACGGGGACAGGTCTTGAATTATAAGGTTTCGGCCCACGGTTCTCGCCGCGGCGGCCGGTCCCAAAAATCACGATTCACGACCTGGGCCACCCTGCACAAATGCCCCTCGAATTCCGCAAAGCTTACGAACGAGCTCCAGAATAATCCTGGCGTCCACCGCTTCAGCGATCTGGTGAATCGGGGTCTTCATCATGAGCGGCAACCTCCGCCAGCATGCGCATATGCGCCAGCAGGTTAGATCCAACGGGCCGTGCGGCGTCGGTGAGGTGCTGGTCGGCAAACTGAAACGCCGCCTTCACATCGTCAGCCCTCAGAACGTTGCGCTTACGCAACATGCCCAGCGTGGCAGCGAAAAGCGTAGCTAACGCGATAATTTGCGACGTGTATACGGTCCACAGTTCCATGTCTTCCATAGCCGACTCCTCTCGTTCTCTGTGCACAGGGGGAAATGGGTCAGGTCTTGAATTATGAAATTTCGACCAGCGATCTTCACGGCAAGGTCGGCTTCAAAATTCACAATTCAAGGCCTGACCCCATGCTTTCGCCCTCGCGTCCGATGCAGCGTCTGATGCTGCGCCGGCCGGGGCCCTGCCGGCTTGACACGAGGGTGCAGTTTCTTGACAGGATGGCTTGGCCCTGGATAGCTACGGGAGCGGACGGGCGCTACCGGCCCGAAAAGAGCAGAGGCACCACCATGTCCCAGGACCGCCCCTCGGCGCAGCCCACGGTGATGATCGACAACGACCGTACCCGGGTCACCGAATGGCGCTTCGCGCCGGGCGCCGAGACCGGTCACCACCGCCACGAGTACGATTACGTGGTCGTGCCGATCATGACCGGGTCCCTGCGCATCATCGCGCCGGATGGCTCGGAGAGCGTCTCCGAGCTGAGGCACGGGGCGCCCTATTTCCGGCCCGCCGGGGTCGAGCACAACGTGATCAACGCCGGCGCCGCGGATTTCGCCTTCATCGAGGTCGAGTTCAAGTAGGGCGGCTGCCGGTGGCCGGGTAAACTCTTTCCAGGGCTTAATACCAAATCTCGTCGATAATGACCCATAGAGACGGTTTCCCAAGGTTTTCGGGCAGAGGAGCGCGTGGCGTGGCGATGCGAGACATCGGAAGCCATGCGGGACGCCGGCCTTGACGACCCGTCCTCCGCAGCAGCGGCG
>VRUB01000227.1:1837-2736 GCA_019456345.1 Nitrospira sp.
ATGTCCCGCAGGACCCGCGGCTTCCCTGCACCCCGCCCAATGGCCCGACGCATCGCCTGCCCGATCTCTATTGCGTCATTATCGACGAGACTTGGTATTAGGTTGCAAGCAGATATAAAATTTTCCGCGGCGCGGGTTGTGCGGCGTCTTTGCCATGACCGGGTCCGGTATTTCCCGATTTGCAATTTACTGCCGTGCCGTGAACAATGGACGGTGAGGGCGGCTTCGGTCCTGGGAAGGTGTGTCCGGGCGGGGAATGCCGCTCGCAAAGCCGCTCGCAACGAGCTTGGAAACTTTCGCTCAGCAGGGAGACATAGCATGAGGAAAACCATAAGAGCGTCGCTGGCCACGACGGCCGGGGCGCTGGCCCTGGTCGTGGCCTTGCCGAACGCCAGCCTTGGGGCCGAGAATTGGTACCCGTTTCCGGTCGAGGTCTGGGACCCGCCGTTCGACATGGCCAGCCCGAGGACGACGGAGGACTACGTGCCGCTCGATAAGGCGGCCAAGAAATGGGACATCTGCGTCTCGTTCCCGCACATGAAGGACGCCTACTGGATGGCCGTCGACTATGGCGTAGTCCAGGAATCCAAGCGCCTCGGCGTCAAGATGCAACTTGTCGAGGCCGGCGGTTACACCAACCTCAACAAGCAGATCTCGCAGATCGAGGACTGCGTCGCGCGCGGTGCCGAAGCGGTGGTCATCGGCGCGATCTCTTTCGACGGGCTGAACAACCTGGTCAAGGAGGTCCGCAGCAAGGGCGTGCCCGTGATCGACGTGATCAACGGCATGTCCTCCACCGACCTCTCGGCCAAATCGCTCGTTTCTTTCGGCGAGATGGGCTACAAGGCCGGCGAGTATATCGCCAAGCTGCATCCGAAAGGCAGCGGCACCGTCAAGGT
>VRUB01000047.1 GCA_019456345.1 Nitrospira sp.
ATAACAGTTTGCCCCTGGCTCTGCCATCATCAGCGATGGTCTACTTGTTTTTCTCTGCGATCTTTGCGGTCTCTGCGGTGAGTTCGCACTGCACTATCCAGGATAACTGCCTTGGAGGGCGAGTCGATACTGGGCTAACCTGAATTTTTTACCACAGAGCACACAGAGACCACAGAGATTATTGAATTTCTTTAGATTTTGTTCATGACGGCGAAGTGTGGGTGGCGCAACGCTTCGCATCATCGCAGCGCAGGCCTTCAGCTTGCTTAACGCTATGTTTTCGCGGTAACTGCGCCATGCGCTACGCTAGCTCGGCAATTGCTCCCGGCGTTGCTCTAGCTGCTGCATCCCTGCAGTCGTCCTCGATCGCTCGTTCCAGAGGCGATCTAGCTCGGCAACCGCTCCCTGCGTTGCTCTAGCTCCTGCATCCCTGCAGTCGTCCCCCATCCCTGGAGTCGTACGTCCATGTAGTCGTCTGTGAACTCTGGGATCTGTGGTGTGCGTGATGCAATATCCGGGCTAACTCGCCTGAAGTTGCTGGATCACCTCGCGGGCGTCAGCAGCGAGCGGGTGCGATGGATAGGTCCGGGTAAAGGATTGCAACACACTTATTCCTCGTTGCTTTTTACCCAGCTCGACATAAACGAGACCGAGCGCGAACTGCGCGTGCGGGTTCAGGGCGCTGTTCGGATAGGTGGTTACAAACGCATCGAAAGCCGCCGCCGCGTCCCGCAGTCGGCCGGCGTCGCCCAGCTCGATGGCCGCATGGAAGGTCTCAATCTCCCTCACATAAGCGGGGTCTTCGGTCCGGTCCCCTTTCCAGTAGGGTTGCAATCGGCTCGCGGTGCTTTCTGCGCCGCGCACACCGGCGATCTGGGTACGCTGCGTGGCGGCTTGACGTGTACCCGGTTTCGGAACATAGGCGCGCAATCTTGCCCATAGCCGGCTGAACACGCGCTTGACGCTGGTCCCTTGGTCTACCTTTCTTATCTCCACGCGCGCCGGTGACTCGCTATCGTGCCCCGCCGCCAATAGCAGCGGTGGAAAGATCAGGACAAAACTAAACAACAACGCTTGCTTCATAAATTTAAACCCGACTAGGTCCCCGGGGCGCGGCGCCACCGGTCACATAATTAGTGCTTGAGGAGCGTCGCTAAGGCCTTGTATGTTGCCTTGGAGGTACCATCATAGGCCGTCGCCTGGCCGTGCTTGGCAACCGCCTCGTCGAAATTCCCGAGCCTGTAATGAGCCAGTGCCAGATTGATCTTGATACCGCCGTCATCGGGGTCGAACTCCTCTGCCCGGCGATAAGCCTTTAGTGCACGATCATATTGACGTTGCATGTAGTAAATATTGCCGCGATTGTTATGTGCCGCACTGTTGCCCGGATTGGCCTGCAAGATACGGTCAAGCTCATTAAACGACTGTTCATAGAGACCGTTCTTGGCGTAGATGATCGCAATCTGCATGCGTGCGTCCTCATCTGCAGGACTTTCACGCAGGGCGGCCCGATAGGGCTCCACAAAACGGTCTATACTCTTGCGAACCAGCACCGCGCGCTCGCGGCTGATTAGCGTGGATACTTCTGCGCCAACCGGTGGGCTCATTGAGTAGCCGGCTGGCGCCAGCGTAACCGGGCGAAAGCTCTTCCACGCGCGCTGGGTCGGTATGACATGCAAGGTGTTTGCTTGCTTCGCCTGCTGGTATTTTCTTGCTCCCTCGGCCCATGCCTCCGAGAACGAGGTAGCGATCATCGTGGCCTCCAGCGGTATCCATACCTCGCCATCGCGGACCGCCATAAGGTCATCCTGCAAACTGATAAATCCCTTGTTTTTCTCGGGCAAGCCTGTGTTGAACATCAGAAACAGGTGGCCAGGAATATCGACCAGGGCCGTTTGTATCCCAAGGTTCTCCAGTCCTGCGCTCAGTAGCACCGACAGGTCATCGCAATCACCGCTTCGCACGCGCAGTGTCTCGCGCGGAAACTGCACGTAGTCGACCTGCTCTTTGGTGAGCTCGGGGAACGGCGTGTTGGGATCAACGACATAATTCATGCCGTACGCCGACAGGACATTAAACCAGGTCATAGCCGATACAATGTTATCGTTCAACGCCCCCTTCTCAGGACGATAGCTGTTTACGGCCTGGCGCACGAAATTCTTCAATGTTTCGTCCTTCGGCGTAATAAAGGAGCCGACCATTTCCGGATTTTTCCACACGATGGCATTCTTGCCATATATGGTCATCGGCTGCGTAATGCTGATCGAATCCTGTTTTCCTGCGCGGTAATACTTGAGCTTGACCTCAACCTGAATACCTGTGTCCTCATCGATATCGAGAATCTTGTTGTTAAAGGAAGCGAGCAATGGTAGCTCCAGTGTCTGGCGCGGCTTGAGCACCGGGATCGTGTTGCTCGTAGGAAAATCCATATACTGTTTGATCTGGAAAGTCAGCTTCAGGTTCTTGTACTCGGATTCGCCCACGTTTGTGACCGTGATATGGCCGACCGGTGCGTTCGCATATTGCTTGTACGCAGCGGAGAAAACCTGGCTCAGCTGCAAATCCTGCAAGATGATCATCGGCGCATTAGGATCGAACTCGAGAGACTTCTTCTTCGCTGCAAAGGCGACGTTGACTTGCAATCTGTTATCCTGGCTGTCATCGAGCTCGACTGCGTTGGTGAACGCGATGATCGCCTGATCATAGAGTCGTCGCTTCAAAAACAGTTGACCAAGCAAGGCGTGCGGCACGGCGTTCACCGTCTCTTTCAAGGTGGCCTTCTCAAGATGCTGCTGTGCCAGATCAAACATATTGCTCTGGAGGTAAAGGCGGCCGAGCTTGATCTCGATTTCCGCGGATGCCGGCTCGCGGGCGAGCGCTTTTTTCAAATAGTCGATCGCGTCGCCGTCCTTGCCATTCTGGTGCGCGATATCTGCCAGCAGCATCAGCGCTGCACTATCCTCCGGCAGTAATCGTGCGGCCGCCTTGGCCTGCTCACTCGCCTCACGGAATCGCTCCAACAGCAACAAACTGAGCGCGTAGCGATAGCGCGCGTCGTAATGTGCCGGATCAAGCTTGACGGCCGCCGCAAAATTCCGCGCCGCCGCCTTGTGATCCTGCGCATCTTGCTCCAGTGTGGCGAGGCGAAAACGCGCTTCGAAGGAGCCCGGCTCCGCCTTGGCCGCCTGGCGCGCCGCCGTACCCGCCATGGACACATCGCCCAGCGTCAGATAGGCATCGGCCAGCGCGAGCCACACGGCACCATTGCCCGGGTCCTTTTTGGCGGCCTTGGACAACGACAACACCGCCTCTTGCGGCTGATCGTTGGCGAGCGCGAGCAGGCCCAGCAAGTACCTCCCTGTGGACTCCTGCTCGGGTACCCCCGCCATAGAAAGTGCGATCGAGCGCGCCTGATCGTACTCTTGCAAGCGAATGTGGCTTTGCGCCGCGCCCAGTCGCGCATCGCCAGCAAGCCGGTCCAGCGCCAGTGCCTTGTCGAAGCTCGCCAGCGCATCCTTGTGCCTGCCGAGGCCCTGATATGCGAGACCCGCTTGCACCCACACAACCGGATCATCGGGCGCCATTTTGCCCGCCTGCTCGATCTGCGCGAGCCCCTTATCCACCGCGCCGAACTTCAGATACGCCTGTCCCAACAGGAAATGCGTAGATGTCGCGCTCGGATCGAGCTTCAGCGACTCCTCCAGACAGTCAACGGCGCCGGCGTAGTCACCCAGCTTGAGCGCGATCTTGCCACACCATAAATAGGTCGCCGCATCGCCGCGGCCTGCAGCGATTGCCCTATCGACCGCCGCGCGCGCAGAGATGAACTGCTGCGACCCAAACAGCGACTCCGCCTCGCGGTTACCCGCGGTAACTTCGAAACCGGGTATCCGTGCGAGCTCGGCAAACCGTCGGGTCGCTTCGTCATACTTCTTCTGCCCGATCAGGCTTAGCCCGAGATACTCGAGTGCCTCGCCATGCTGCGGATTTTTTTGGTACATCCCCGCGAACAGCTTGGCAGCTTCGGCGTACTTCTTTTTCTGGTATAGCCCGTAGCTCGTCTGGAAAAGATCGGGGGCCCTCTGCGAAACCGGGCCTTCTACTCCGAAACCACTGACGGCGGCTACCCGGTAGTAGACGTAACGCTCACCCTCGGCGTGACGAATTGTTGCTGTGTTATCGACGACGTCGCTAAGCCGGGTATAGGGTCCATTCTCCCCGGCGGATCCATACGCGGCGTAACGATCGACAAAGCTGTCCGTCGATGCCTGCCAACGCAGTGCGGTCTTGCCAACACCACCGCTGACAACCAGCCCGGCGACTTTGCCCGGCACCTGAAGATACTCGAACTCGCGCAACGCCTGGCGCTCCTTGTCGTACACGCTGACGGTGGTTTTCTTCGAGGCGGGCACCGTCAATGCGGTGGGACCGGAAAAACCTGTCGGTCCCTTGCTGAACGAACCAAACGAGAACACCATTTTCTCGCGCTCATATATATGTACCGTCTGCCGGTTGCTGGCGGTAGATGCCAAGACATACAGATTGTCATCCTGATCCAGCGCCATTGCCGTGAAAAGCTTGTAGCGGTGGCGTGAGCGCTCGCCCTTGCCAAGCTCGTACAACAGCTTTTTCTCCGGGGAAAACACCCGGATCTTGCCGAATGCGCTGTCGGCCACATAGATATTTCCCTCGGAGTCGACGACGATCGGACCAGGCGTACGAATTATTTCTGGCTCCCCCTTGTGATTGGCAAGCTTGTCGAGAAAAACGCCGTCGCGCGAGAAGATCTGCACGCGCCTGCCGCTGTCCGCAACATAGATCTTGTCGCGCAGGTAGACACCCGTGATTTGCTTGAAGCGCCCATCTTTCGAACCACCCCGGCCAAATGCAAAACGCAGTTTGCCCGCGTGCGAGTAAATCTTAAGCTGCTTGCCATCAACGATGATGACATCCTTGTCGTCCATCGCCACGAGCGCCGGTTGCTTGAACGATCCCTCCAGTGCACCTGCGGCAGTTCCTGCACGCGTCAGGCGCACGACGCTGCGCTGCTCCCGGCTCAAGCACAGGATCAAATCACCAGGTATCGGGTAGGCCTTTTCGCAAGTGGCCGCAATTTTCTTGCCCAACCTGACAGACGGCAGGCGTACGCCTTCCATGGTCCGTCGGGTGGCAGATTGCGCGAGCTCATAGATCTCGATCTTCTTGTTGCGCGCATCAGCGACAACAATCTGGTGTGCGGGCGTGACCGCCAATGCGCTAACCAACCGGAACTGCCCCCGGCCCTTGCCCTTGCTGCCAAAGGCGTTGGTGACCTTTTTCGCGCGCCAGTCGATCTGAATTATCTTGCCGTTGTCCCGGTCCGCGACAAAGACTTCACCATCGCGGCTGACTGCCATCGCAGTAAGCCGTGGCGGCTTACGCGAGCCTCGCCCGAGGCTCTCGGCACCGATCCGCGTGAGCAGCTCGCCGGCGTGCGAGTACACGGACACACGGCCATTCGCCTCGCTGTCCAGGACATAGATGTTCTCCCCGGCGTCGACCGCAATATGGGTCGGCGCGCTGAGGTTGGTCTTGCCAGTGGCGTCGCGGTTTCCAAAACTAAATATAAAGACCCCGCCGCGGCTGTACACCGAGATCCGGTTGTTGCCAGTGTCCGCGACATAGAGCCTGCCGCTTGTCGAGTACACCGCCGCGCGCGGGGAGCTGAGCTGACCGTCCGCGCTGCCGCTCTCCCCTATGGTGTATTGCAGCTTACCGGCCTTGTCGATTACCGCCAGCGTGCTATCGCCCGGGCTGGCGACAACGATGGCAGAATCGCCCATGGGCGCGAGCCCACCGATCTGGGTAGATCGGAACGGCGCGTCCTTGCCGGCGAGGAGGATCGAACTGACTGCGGAGGGGCCGAGATTGACGAGCTTTCCGGATTTGCCATCCGTCAGATGGATCGTACCCCCGGCGTCGACGAACATGCCCGCGACCTGCGAAAAGTGTGCCTTGTCCCCGCTCCCGGCGGGAATCGTTTTGGAGAGCCTGAACTCACCAGCGCCGGCCGCGGTGGTCGCGAGGCCGTGAGACACAAGCAGCGCCAGGACAACGGGCGGGACGTGCGACAATGCAGCGCGCGCGCGTCTGCACATATAATTAAGGCTAACTGGTACAGAGTCCCATCTCATACAATGCCCCCACATCAAATGGCAGCAATGTGAGGCGGGCTGCCCTCGACCGCATCTAGCGATCCATGCTTTCTACGCGAAAAATCGGTTTTATCCTGGGAGGTATTAGCCTAATCATCCTCCTAATGTATCTGCGGGGCAACCAGTTGCTCGACACCATGGAGCTCAAAACCTATGACATGCGCCTGGTGGCCCAAGGTACGCGCATTCCCTCCGGGGATGTCGTCATCGCCGCCATCGACGAGCAGAGCCTCGCCATGCTGGGGCGCTGGCCCTGGAGCCGGGTGGTACTGGCCGATCTCATCGGCAAGCTCGATGCGCTCGGCGCACGGGTCATCGCTTTAGATGCCTTCTTCCCGGAGTCGGAAAACGAGGCGCTGTTGCGTCAAATCGAAATACTAGAGTCGGATCAACATGTTAGCGGAAAAAACAGCCCCTTCGCCTCCTTGAAGCGGGCGTTGGCGACAGACGCCGCGCTCGGACGGGCCATCGCCGTCAGCGGCAAGGTCGTGCTCAGCATGGTTTTCCTGATGTCGGAAGACGAGGCGCGCCAGCGCCCGCCGGGGGAGTCGGACGAGGCCTTCGCGCATGTCAAAGACCAGGCGGTTCGGGCCTTCCAGGTGAGCGGCGACACCGGCCTGGACTTCCCGATGGTCGAGCCCGCCGGGCTTATGGCCAATCTGCCGCAAATACGATCCAGCGCCCAATATACGGGACATATCAACAGCATTCCGGATCCGGACGGCACCCTGCGCTGGGCACCGCTGGTCATTCGCTACCAAGATATATTTTTCCCATCGGCCGATGTGCAAGCCGTGCGTGCCTATCTCGGCGCTGAGGACATCATCCTGCATACCACCGATTATGGCATCACTGCCCTGCAGATCGGCAACCGGCTCATCAACACCGACGAGTCCGGCCGCGCGCTGATTCACTACTACGGCCCGGAGCAAACTATCCCCACGATCTCGATCTCCGATCTGATGAACGGCAACGTCCCCGCCGAAAAGATTAAGGGCAAGATCGTGTTGATCGGGGCCACCGCTGAGGGCATCGGCGATATCCGCGTAACCCCTTACGGTCCTATCTTCCCTGGGGTCGAGATTCGCGCGAGTATCATGCAAAACATTCTCGACAGTGACTTTGTCAATCGACCGGGTTGGATGCTGGCCGTCGATGCACTCGTTATTGTCTTGCTAGGCACGCTGCTGGCCTATGCGATGCCGCGCATGGGCATGTGGAGCGGCGCCGGTCTCACACTGGCGCTGTTGGCAGTATATTTAAGCATCGCCGTCGTAGTGTTCCGTGTGCAGCTTGTCTGGTTGAATCTCGTTTATCCTTCCATTCTCGTCCTCGCCCTGTTCGTGGCCTCCACCATCGCCAAGTATCTGAGTGCAGAGACAGGTAAACGGCAGATCAAGTCAGCCTTCCAGCATTACGTGCCACCAGCGGTGGTCGATGACATCATCGACAATGTCGAGCGGCTAAGACTCGGTGGTGAGAAGCGCGTGCTCACAGTGTTGTTTTCCGATATTCGCGGGTTCACTTCGGTCGCCCAGTCACTGGCGCCCGAGGAGCTGGTTCGATTGTTGAATGCCTACCTTACGCAAATGACCGAAAAAGTTTTCAAACATGATGGCTTGCTGGACAAATATATCGGGGACGCAATCATGGCCGTTTATGGCGCGCCGATCCACCGGGACGACCACGCCGTCCTGGCCTGCCGCACGGCGTTGGATATGCTCGATGAGCTGCGCCACCTGCAAGCTACCTGGAAGGAGCAGGGACTACCGATCCTGGATATCGGGATCGGTATCAACACGGGCGCCATGATCGTTGGCAACATGGGCTCAGAGGATCGGTTTGATTACACTGTAATCGGCGACTCCGTGAACCTGGGGTCGCGCATCGAGGCTCTGAACAAGACCTACGGCACACACATTCTTATAAGCGAGTTTACATACGACCAGGTACGCGAGGAGTTCAAGTACATTCGCGAGATTGACGTAACGACGGTCAGAGGAAGGAGTGAACCGGTAAAGATCTATGAGCTCATGCATGTAGATGGCTATGCGTCCATGGACTGGCTTGCGGAGTATCAACGCGCATACGAGCTCGTGCGCCGGAACGAACCCGATCAAGCGATTCCGATCTTCGAGCACTTGCGCAAAGCCGTAAATGACCCGGTTAGCAGCTACTACCTTCGTACCGCCCATCTCCCCTTACCGCAAGGTTAGGCGGCCCGATGCGTGCGTTCGCGCTTTGAATGACATCGCCGGCTCTGTAGAATCGACACCCCTTTTTATGCCCCCTCCACCCTGGAACCTGAAGAGGCAGTGAAACAGCATCTTCGCAAACTGCTCGCCGAGGCCATAGCGGAATTGGAACGCGACGGTGTGCTGCCGGCGGACCACGGCGAGGCTATCAGCGTCGAACGCCCGCGCCACGATGGACACGGCGATTTCGCCAGCAACCTGGCGTTGACGCTCGCCGCAAAGGCACACGTGCCTCCGCGCGAGCTTGCGCAAGAGATCGTCAAGCGACTTCCCGATTCCGGGCGTGTCGAGCAGGTAAACATCGCTGGGCCTGGATTTATTAATTTCGTCCTCAGCAAGGGTGCATTCCGAGCGGTGGTGCGCGAGATCCTGGATGCCGGCGCTGATTACGGTCGCAGCCATCTCGGTGGCGGGCGTGCGGTGCAAGTCGAGTTTGTCTCCGCCAATCCCACCGGACCATTGCACGTGGGCCACGGGCGCGGCGCCGCCTACGGCGCGACGGTGGCAGACCTGCTGGAGGCGGTTGGATTCAAGGTGCACCGCGAGTATTACGTAAATGATGCCGGACGCCAGATGGACATCCTCGCCACCAGCGTGTGGTTACGCTGCCTCGGGCTGTGTGGTGAGGAGATCAGCTTTCCCAAGAGCGGCTACGCAGGCGAATATGTCTATGACATCGCCACCGAGCTCCATCGCGAGCACGCTACGGCGTTACTACGTCGCCCCTCGCAGGTCTTGCACGACGTGCCTGCGGATGCACCCGACGGTGACAATGAGATTCACATTGACGCACTGATTACGCGCGCCAAGCTGCTACTCGGCGAGGAGCTGTATCGTGTTATCTACGACCGGGCGCTAAGCATCATACTCGCCGATATACGCCGAGACCTGGAGGAGTTTGGCGTGGTCTATGACCTGTGGTTCTCCGAACGCTCGCTTACGGACAGTGGCGCGGTGGATCGTGCTATCGAACGCTTGCGAGGGTCGGGGCATGTGTACGAGCAGGGCGGCGCTTTGTGGTTTCGCTCGACGGATTACGGGGACGAGAAGGATCGCGTGGTCATGCGCGAAAACGGCCAGACCACTTACTTTGCATCGGATATCGCCTATCACATGGACAAACTCGAGCGCGGGTATGAGCAGGTAATCGATGTGTGGGGTGCTGATCACCACGGCTACGTGCCACGTGTGAAGGCGGCGCTTACGGCCATCGGTGACGATGCCTCGAAGCTGCATGTCTTGCTGGTGCAGTTCGCCACGCTTTATCGCCGTGGCGAAAAGGTACAGATGTCTACCCGCAGCGGCGAGTTTGTCACCCTACGGGAACTGGTTCGCGAGGTCGGTAAAGACGCAGCGCGCTTTTTCTATGTCATGCGCAAGTGCGAACAGCACATGGACTTTGATATCGATTTAGCCAAGTCACAGTCTGCCGACAATCCGGTTTATTACGTGCAGTATGCGCATGCGCGCATTTGTAGCGTGTTCCACCAGCTAAAGGAAAAAAATCTGGCTTACGACCGGGAAAATGGTCTCGCCCATGTAGAGCTTCTGGTGGAGGCGCACGAGCAGGCACTGCTCGCGACGTTGGCGCGTTACCCGGAAGTGGTTGAAGCAGCGGCAACGATGTATGAACCGCATCAGCTGTGTCATTACCTGCGCGAGCTGGCAAACGACTTCCATACTTATTACAACGCGCATATGTTTCTGGTCGACTCCACGGACGTGCGCGACGCACGGCTGAACCTCATCGGCGCAACACGGCAGGTGATCGCCAATGGCCTGAGCTTGCTGGCGGTATCCGCACCGCAGAGCATGTAGGATGAAACGCATGGCCCGCAAGAAACGCGCAACCGCGCCAACACGGCGCCGCAAAATCAAGAAACTGCCGCCCTGGACGTTTCTGGTACTCGGTCTAACGATCGGCATCGTGCTAACCTCACTAGTCACGGTTTTTGCCTACCGCGGTACCTCGCCCGGTAGTGGGTTGGGCACGCTCATCAGCCGCGCGCACAAGCCGCCGGATCGAAGCAACACGAAGACTCCGAGCGCTGCAAGCCCGACTAAAGTTCGCATGCCCAAGTTCGATTTCTACACCATCTTGCCGGAGATCGAGACCGTGTTGCCGGAGGCGAAGCTGCTGCTGCAAAAAAGGCCGGCAAAAACGCCGGACATTAATGTGCGTTATGTCCTGCAGGCGGCGTCGTTTGCAAGGTTCGAGGATGCCGACCGTCTGAAGGCAAGACTCGCATTGAATGGCCTGGTCACGCACATCCAGAAAGTAACGATTGAGGGAAAAGGCGAGTTCTACCGCGTGCGCCTGGGACCGTACGATAACCTCGCGGAGCTCAATGCCGCCAACGTGCGCCTGCGCGAGCTGGGCATCGAGGCGTTGCGGCTCAAGGTCAAACAGGAGGGGTAGGGACGGGTTGAGCGGAGTAGTCGTCACCGAAAAGCGATTTTTTCTGGTGGAACAACGCGGATATGTCGGCGTCCCCCAACCCTGCCTTCATCAATCGCTTGTAATGCACCAGGGTCATCTCAACAAGCGGCAACTGCGCGGCCAACGACTCGGCCATGCGCTTGCAGATCAAGAGATCCTTGTGATGCAGGGCGACCTTGAAGCCGGGGACGAACTCGTGATTGAGCATGCTCGCACCGCGGTGCGCCAGGAACCAGTTGGATGCTGCACCGGCCCCCAGGACATCGATCACCTTGTCCATCGGCAAGCCCATGGCCTGCCCAAATGCGAGTGATTCCGCGACCGCCTGGTTGATTCCGGCCATCATCAGCTGATTCACGGCCTTCACCCCCTGACCGCTGCCCACCGGTCCGATGTGGGTGATCTTGGATGCCACAGCAGACAAGACCGTGCGCGCACGTTCAAGCACGGCGGCATCGCCGCCGACCATCATCGCCAGCTTGCCCTGGCGTGCGCCTTCCACACCGCCCAATACCGGCGCATCCAGAAAGACGGCGCCGACTGAGGCAAGGCGCGCTGCCGCCTCCCGTGCAGTCGTGGAACTCACTGTCGATGTATCTACCATAACCTTGCCGGCACCCAGGCCAGGCACCAACGCATCAACGACCTCCAGCAACGCCGCGTCATCGGAGACACTCGTTATGATGAGGTCACACTCCTGCGCGAGCGGGCCGGGCCCGGCTGCGAGCGCTAGTCCGCTCGCCGAGGCTATGGCTGCCGCCGTCGCCTGCGTGCGGTTCCACGCCGCATGCAGCTGCCCGGCTTTGTGGAGGTTGACCGCCATGGGGGCGCCCATGGCACCCAATCCAATGAATCCTGTTTTCATTATGAGACTCCTGCTTGCGTAAGAATGATCGCGGTCGGCCTAACACGGGGTCAGCGCCAGAACGGCGGGGAGAAAAATGTTCAAACAGTATCACCTTGGTGGTGGAATCGGATATGGCGTGATCGTTTATTTTCCTGGTCGGCTGACACCCACGACTGTGCGCATATTCGTTTTCTCTGCGATCTTTGCCGCCTTCGCGGTGAGTTTGCTGCAATAACCGAATTAGTCCTTCAGATAGGTATAACCCTCCAGGCCCGACGCCAGGATGCTCAGGCAGATCTGTCTTTGCTCCTTGCTCAACCACGACGCCTGCTCGGTTTTTCGGCGATAGTTCGCAAGCAACTCTTCCGGGGTGAAGTGCACGTAGCGCAGTACCGAGCTGACATCGTCACCATGTAGGAGTTGCTCCAGTTGACAGCCTCCATCCGCTAACAGCTCGACGTGCACCGAGGCCGTATCGCCGAATAGATTGTGCATGTCACCCAGTATCTCCTGATAGGCGCCAACCAGGAAGATACCCAGTAGATAGGGGGCCCTGCCGTCAACGGCATGCAAAGGCAAACCCGGCTCTATGCCTTCAGCGTTGACATACAGGTCCACGCGACCGTCTGAATCGCAGGTGATGTCCCGCAATACAGCGTGCCGTGTTGGGCGCTCGTGAAGGCGGTGCAGTGGCATGATGGGAAAAATCTGATCGATCGCCCATACATCCGGAATCGACTGGAACAACGAAAAGTTGCAAAAGTACTTGTCCGCCAGCTTTTCGCTCAACTCATCCAGGAGCTCGCGGTGCGCCTTCAGCGCGGGCTGCAGCCGCTCGCGCACTTTTTCAAAAGTCGCATAGCAGATCTGCTCGGCGCAGGCGCGCTGCGAGAGCGTGAGCACACCGTGACTGAACAGGGCCTGCGCCTCGGACAGCCGGTAGACGGCATCATGGTAGACCTCGATCGGGGCGCGCTCGCCCAGACTCTGGAACTCCTCCCACATGTCGCGAATGATCTGGGCTTCGCCTGGCCCCGGTGCCTCCATAAACTGTGCGCGCGGGGAACGTTCCACATCGACGACATTGGTGATCAGCAGCGCGTGATGTGCGGTCATTGCCCGGCCGGACTCCGAGATCAGCTCAGGATGTGGCAGGCCGCGCGCGTTGCAGATCTCCCACAGTGCGTGCACGATGATATTGGCATACTCTTGCACGCTGTAATTCATGGAGCATAAGCTTCTGGAGCGGGACCCCTCATAATCCACACCAAGGCCACCGCCTACGTTAACGCACCGAATAGGTACGCCGAGCTCGCGCAGTGCCGCGTAGTAACGCGCCGCCTCACGCATACCGACCTGTATGTGCCCGATATTGGGTATCTGCGAACCCATGTGAAAGTGCATCATCTGCAACGTGTCCAGCATGTCCGCGTCACGCAGGCGTTGCACAACGCGTAGCAGCTCGGCTGCCGAAAGGCCAAACTTGGATTTCTCACCGCCGGTATTTTGCCAATTGCCCGCGCCGAGCGATGCCAGTCGCACGCGCACCCCAATTAATGGCTCAACACCGAGTGCGCGTGACTCCTCCACAATAAGGTCCAGCTCGTTAAGTTTCTCTACGACAATGTAGACCTCGTGACCCAGTTGCTTACCGATAAGCGCCAGGCGAATGTACTCCCTATCTTTGTAGCCATTACAGACAATGACGCCACGAGTATGCGACTGCGCCAGCACCACCATTAGCTCCGGCTTGCTGCCCGCTTCGAGACCGACGCCGTTATTTTCGTGACGCAGGATCTCGGCAATCACACTGCGTTGTTGATTTACCTTGATCGGATAGACGGGGGTGAAGTGGCCGCGGTAGCCGGCAGCCGTCATGGCGTGGGTGAAAGCCTCGTTGAGCTGTCGCACGCGATCATGCAAGATGCCGGAAAAGCGCACCAGCACCGGCAAGGTGAGCCCTCGTGCCTTGATGTCATCGGTAAGCAGGTAAAGGTCGATCTCGGGTCCGTCGTCGCGCCCGGTGGGCCGCGCGACCAAGTTGCCGTGCGAGTTTATGTCAAAGTAGCCGCCACTCCAGCGGGCTACGTTATAAAGCCGGCGTGCCTCGTCGATATCCCAGTCGCTCATGAAAGACAGATGCAAGGTCCAAGATTCAAGATGCAAGATTATGAGATATTACGACCAAGAAAGGAACGCAGCGCTGCTTGCCCGGGGCGACTCGTATCTTGTATCTTGCCGATTGCATCTGAATCTGCGGAGTAAAAGTCATGGCGATCGATAACAGCTGGTACACCGAGGAATGTCCCGAGGGGGGGTCTGCATTCTCGATGAAACTCAAGGAAAAGGTGTACGAGGAACAGACGCCATACCAGCTGATTGAAATCTATGAAACGGAATTCTTCGGCACCCTCATGACACTGGATGGTCTGGTTATGCTCACCGACCGCGACAACTTCATATATCACGAAATGTTGGTTCATCCGGCCTTGTTCACGCACCCGCAACCACGACGGGTGGTGGTGATCGGTGGCGGTGACTGTGGCACGCTGAGGGAGGCATTGCGGCATCCGGACTTGCATACCGTCGAGATGGTCGAGATCGATGAACGCGTCACCCGCGTAGCGGAACGTTTTTTTCCCGAATTGTGTGAGACAAACAACGATTCGCGGGCACGCTTCCATTTTACCGACGGAATCAAATGGGTCGCCGACGCCGCCCCAGAGAGCTGTGACGTCATTATTGTTGACTCCACCGATCCGGTTGGTCCGGCGGCCGGGCTGTACTCACAGGCATTCTATGCGAGCTGCTTCACGGCGCTCGGGGCACACGGTGTGCTGGTGGCACAAAGCGAATCACCGCTGTACCACCTCGATCTGATCAAGAACATGCGCAGCGCCATGGCCGCCGCCGGCTTCCCGGAGGTGGCGCACCTCCATTTCCCGCAGTGCACCTACCCCTCCGGGTGGTGGACCGCCACCCTGGCGTGCAAGAAAACTCCAGCGACCGGCTATCGCGAGCACGCGGCCGCACAGAAGACGTTTCCCACACGCTACTATAATCACTCGATCCACAAGGCGGCGATGGCGGCTCCCACCTTTTTCCTTGAGGCCCTGAGCTAACCTGCCGCGTTCCCACCTGGCAGGAGCCGGTCGCGAGATTGCGCCCGGCCGGCCCGTCCCGGGGCTGTAACTTCCATCAGATTTCCTATACTTAACCAGGAGACACGGGTTCAACCCACCTTGGGGAAAAGCATGAAAAAGATTGGAATAGCTCTCGGCGTTGTCTTGCTCCTGCTTGTAGTGGCTGTGGCCGCCGGACCATTCTGGTTCGGCATGCAGATGGAAAATGCCTACACCGAAATGGTGCAGCAGATGTCTGCCAACAGCACCGCCGCATTCACTACCAAGCGTTACGAACGCGGCTGGCTTAGCTCGAGCGCCGAAACCACGATTCAAATGCCGCGCGTGCCGTTCGGCTTTAGGCTAACCAGCGAGATCGAACATGGGCCGATTGCGATCAACCGGATACTGCAAGGTGAGCTGCAGCTCAAACCGGCACTAGCCTTCGTGAACACCCGGATCAGCATGGTCGCAAAGAAAGGTGCCGGTTCAGACTTGGCCAAGGCATTCATCAAGCAGGGATCTGTCATCAAGGCCGATACGGTGGTCAGCTTTAACGGCGATGCCGACACTAAGGTTAACGTCCCGGCGAGCCTAAATAAGGGGAAGTCGGGTAGTAATAGTTTCAATTGGCGCGGCTTGACCGGGAGTATCCGGCTCAGGGACGGAGGGCGGAGCATCAATATCGACCTGCGCTCACCGAGCGTGACCATGTCGCTTGAGGAGAGCGGCAAGGTCGCCATCAAGACGATCAGCTTCCGGTCCGACACGAGGGCAGGCACCGGTGGCATGATGTTCGGCAACAGCACCCTGCAAATAGGAAAGTTCGAGCTCGGTGACGATGTCGAAATCAGTGGGCTGCGTTTGAGCAGCACCTCAAAGCCCGCGGGCAAGAACCTTAATACCACCGTCAAGTACCGGGTCAAAGGCATAAAAGTCGGTGAACGCACATACGGTCCCGGGCGCATGACGCTTGTCGTGCGCAAGCTCGATATCAAAACGCTGCGCCAATACGAGAAAAAGGTCAGTCAGATTTCCAAGCGTACGCTACCGCAAGAGCAGGCATCGATGATGGTGGCCGCCGAAACCATGAAGCTCTTTGCTAAGCTGTCGAAAAATGCCCCGGAGATCGAGATCTCCAACCTGAGTTTCAACTCCGGTGAAGGCGAGCTGACAGGCACAGCCAAGCTGGTGCTGGACGGCAGCAACGCGGACGTTGGGCAAAACCTGATGTTGCTCGTGACCGCGCTGCAGGGTAGCGCCAAGTTTTCGATTCCGCCGAGCATGGTCAAGGCCATTCTGGCGCCACAAATCCGGCAGGATATCGAGGCCTATAAGAAGAAGGGTCTGCTCACCTCGCGCGAGGCGGCCCAGCTCACACCCAGCGTCATGGCAAAGATTGTTGACCAGGCCTATCCTTCGTACTTGTCAAGAAACAGCTTTACCAAACATCTTATCCCGGCCGGCTCGCATTACAAGATCAGCGCTTCGTTCCTTCGCGGTCGTGTGCTGGTCAACAATAAGCCGCTGAAGCAGCCATTGTTCGGGCTGGCGATGTAGACACCCGCGGCCGTATGGCGCTGCGCGAGTAAATAAAAAGGCGGACACTATGGTGCCCGCCCATCTAGCAGCCATGTAGATTTTCCTACCAGTTGTATCCCTTTTCGTCGTGCAGAGCGAGATCGATTCCCTCGGTCTCCTGTTCCTCGGTTATGCGCAGCCCTATTGTCAGATCTAGCCCCTTCAATATGATGAGGCTCACCACACCGGTGTAGACAACGGTGGCGATGACCCCAATGAACTGCACGCCGACCTGCGCAGCGATGCCCTCGATGCCATCACCGAAGCCGGCGCCCCCGAGTGTGGTGGCGGCAAACACGCCGGTCAACAATGCCCCGATGATTCCGCCGATGGCGTGGACGCCAAAGACGTCGAGCGAGTCGTCATAGCCGAGCGCGCGCTTAATACGGGTGGAGGCCAGGAAAGCGCCGACACCGGCGGCCGCGCCGATCACGAGCGCCCCCATGGGCCCGACGGAGCCCGAGGCCGGCGTAATGGCGACCAGGCCCGCGACCGCACCGGAGGCGATTCCCAGCACGCTCGGCTTGCCGTGGCTCACCCACTCCGAGAACATCCACGCCAACGCAGCCGTGGCCGTCGCAATCTGCGTTACGGCCATCGCCATCCCGGCAACACCATCGGCGGCCAGCTCGCTGCCGGCGTTGAACCCGAACCAGCCGACCCACAGCATAGATGCCCCGATCAGCGTCAATCCGAGGTTGTGCGGCGGCATGGCCGTTCGCGGATAGCCTTTGCGCGGGCCCAATACGAGGGCGGCCATCAAGCCGGCTACGCCGGCATTGATATGTACGACCGTACCGCCTGCGAAATCCAGGATGCCCCGGGCCCCTAGCCAGCCGCCCTCACCCCACACCCAGTGAGCGATAGGCGCATAAACAACAGTCAGCCAGATAGCCATGAACCAGAGCATGGCCGAGAACTTCATACGCTCGGCGAAGGCACCGACGATCAGCGCGGGCGTGATAATGGCAAAGGTCATCTGAAAGGTCATGAAGACCGTTTCAGGAATCGAGCCGCTCAGTGTGTCGACCTTGACGCCCATCAGAAAGGCTTTGCTCAGTCCGCCCCAGTAGGCGCCCTCGCCGCCGAAGGCCATGCTGTAGCCGTACAACGCCCACAATATCGTCATCAAGCAGGTGATGGCGAAACACTGCATCATCACCGATAGCACGTTCTTGGCGCGCACCATGCCCGCGTAGTACAGGGTGAGCCCAGGTATCGTCATGAACAGGACCAGTGCCGTTGCCGTGAGCATCCACGCGGTATCACCGGAATTTAGGCTCGACGCTTCGTCGGCAGACACCAGCTTCGGTAACGTGCCCACCGCGAGCAGGGCCAGGGCGGTGAGAACTCTTGCGCGTGTTTTAATCATGTTCAAATCTCCACAGTCTGGTTGGACTAATGTCTACAGCGCGTCTTTGCCGGTTTCGCCGGTGCGTATACGCATTGCCTGCTCGAGGTCGAGCACGAAGATCTTGCCGTCACCAATCTTTTCGGTCTTGGCTGACTCGCTGATCGCCTCGATTACCAGGTCGAGAAGATCATCGTCGACAGCGATCTCGAGCTTGATCTTGGGCAAGAAATCCACGACGTACTCGGCACCGCGATAAAGCTCCGTGTGACCTTTCTGGCGCCCGAAACCCTTCACCTCGGTCACCGTGATGCCCCGCACGCCCACGGTCGACAGCGCATCGCGCACATCGTCGAGCTTGAAGGGCTTGATGATTGCCGTAACTAACTTCATCTGCCTGCCTCCTGGTTACGCTACCGCGCAGCAACGACCACCGCGCCGGGGGCCTCCGGTGTACGATGGATTGCTGCTCTCCACGCCGCATTCGACCATGGACCCAGCAGCCAGGCTCACGAGTGCGGCACATACAGCACTATTGCAGTTCCTGTGCCAAGAAATTTATGCCCGCCAAAACAAGCGCTTGTCTCGCGTACCGGCCGCAGCGGGCTTTGGCGTGCACCAACATGGCCGCTTCGGCACCGTGACATGCGCTACAATGGTGCGTCGCGCGGCGAGCGCTTGTCGGCCCGCAGTGCAATGGGGCGGGTGCAAAACTGTTCTGTTAGAATCGTGCACAAGGACGACGGCTATGTTGAGCCAGAAAACCCTCGATCAGATTTCCGCCGCCATCCGCAGTGTTCTTCCGCAACAGCTCACGCACGACGTACGGAAGAACATGAATGCGGCACTCCAGTCCGCGTTCGAACGTCTCGACCTCGTGACGCGCGAGGAACTGGAGGTGCAAGAGGCGGTGCTCGCGCGCACGCGCCAGAAGCTGGAGGAGCTGGAAAAAAAGGTCGCTGCACTGGAACAGCGGCACGGATCACAGTAAGCCAATAAGCCCGAGGGCTTCCGCTAGGGGGATGCCATGACGCTGGCCGTGGTACATAGCCGCGCGCAGGTGGGTATTGACGCGCTTGAGGTCACTGTCGAGGTGCATCTGGCCAATGGCCTGCCGAGCCTTTCGATCGTGGGACTGCCCGAGGCCGCGGTTAAGGAAAGCAAAGACCGCGTTCGCAGCGCGTTACTGAATGCGCGCTTCGAGTTTCCCGCGCGGCGCATCACCATCAATCTCGCACCGGCCGATCTGCCTAAGGAGGG
>VRUB01000004.1 GCA_019456345.1 Nitrospira sp.
ATCAGCCGCACGTGGCCCCGGCCCAGCGGCCCCCACAAATCGATGTCGTGCCGGTCGCCGTCACGCACCCAGCGAACGGTTGCCTGCCAACCCTCCGTCGAGGATCGCGCGGATATCCGGCCTTGGATTTCCCAGGAATTGAGGGATATGAGCCTGGACTGCCGCGCCCGCCAGGCCGCAGTCGGGTCTTCTAACGGGGGACGCTCCGTAACCGCCGCGCAACCCGTGGCCACGGCGGCTACGAGCGCCACCATGAACTTCTTCACGGATTAAATTTCTTGATTACGTCGAGCAGGGAATCACTGTCCGGGGTTTCCTCCAGCGCCTTGTTCCAGACCGACTTGGCTTGCGTGCGATCCCCCGTGACCCATAGCACCTCGCCCAGGTGCGCTGAGATCTCGGCATCGTTACGGATTTTTAAGGCGCGATTGAGATAGTGGATCGCCTCGGCGTTGTTCCCCAAGCGGTACTGTACCCAGCCCATGCTGTCCAGTATGAAAGGGTCGTCCGGCTTCAGCGCAAGTGCCCGCTGGATCAGATCCAGTGCCTCCTGGTAACGATCGGTACGGTCCGCCAATGTGTACCCGAGCGCATTGAGGGCCTGTGCATTGTCGGAATCCCGCGCCAGGATCGCGCGCAGATCGCGCTCGGCGATATCGACGAGATCGAGCCGCTCCGCTATCAGCGCACGGGCATAAAGCAATTCCTTGTCAACCGGCAGCGCCTCCAGTGCGTCATTAAGCACGCCGAGCGCCTTTTCATACTGCTTCGCTTCTCGCAGGATCTGCTCCTCGGCGAGAACCAGTTGCGCGCGCTGCGCATCGGAGGTATACCTTATGGCGTGCAGGTGTTTGCGCGCGCGCTCCAGATCGCCCTGCTTGGCTATGACTACACCCAAACGGGTTTGTGCCTCAAAGTGGCGCTCGCCCGGCGCCACCTCGCTATACCAGCGCTCCGCCTCCTCATAATCCTTGCGTTCCTCGGCAACCTGGCCCAGGTAAATGCGCGCCTGTTCATTATCAGGCCGCAACCGCAAGGCAGTCTTAAGAAATTGCTCAGCATCATCCAGCCTCTGCGTTTGCAGCGACAATAACCCGACGGCGTATGCGGCATCTGCATCTTCGGGCGAGTCGCGCATTACCAGCAAAAACTGCTTATGCGCCTTCTCCCATTGCTTCAGATCAACGAGGTAGCGGGCATAGTTCAACCGGATCCGAGTCGATCCGGGTTGGCGTGCCAGGTATTCTTCATAGAACTTCTGAGCCTTAACCGACTCTTTTTGTGATACCAGGATCCCGGCCTTGAACAGTGCTGCCTGTTCCCACTCCGGTCTGAGCGCCAATGCACGGCCGGCGGCTTCCACCGCCACGTCAAGCTCATCGGCGCGCACTGCCAAATGCGCCAACGCCAGATGTGCGCTGGCATTGTCGTCATCCTGGGCCACCAGTGTGCGCATAATCTCGATTGCCGCCGCCCGGTTGCGCTGGCGTCCCAGAATCGACGCCACCCGCCGGTAGGCGCGGTCCCGGGCTTTGCCCGTGCCGGCGATCACAAGAACCTGCTCGAAACGCAGTTGCGCTTCCGCCGGCCTTTTGAGCTCCATTAATATCGAGCCAACCGATTCCTGCGCCTGCTGACTGCGCGGCTGCAACTGGACCCACAGCTCTCCTTGCTCCAGCGCCTCCTCGTAGCGCTTGGCGTGAAGCGCCGCACGCATCGCCCGTTCTGCTAATCGGGGATCCCGGGTCTTGCGCGCCACACGCGCGAGGCTCGTAATCGATATGTCGTACTGGCCGCGCTGGCCGGCGATCTCCCCGAGCAGGATGTCGTACAGGATGTCCTGCGTGAGCTCGACACCGGACGACTGCAGGCGTTGCTCCGCGGGAGGATTGGCCTCACCCATAAGCGGCTTGCTCGCCGCGCAGGCGCCCAGCAGCACGGCGACCGGCCCCGCTGCGAGTAATGTGAAAGTTCGATTCATCGGTTTCCTCGTCCGAGTTCCCGCTGGAGCCCGCACAAATCAGGTCTATTGATTATTTCAGATACACGACCGCCTATATTGTTCCCGCGGCGGCGGCCGGCGACCCAGTTTCTTATATATGCTACATGCTTTCAACTGCTCTCGGTCCCTACGCTGTCACAAGCGTTATGTGTCTGATTAAATAACACCCATCCGTCGGTTACTATAGTCGGTTACTATATACAAAAACGAAATATAAGAACGAAGGCTTACATATGAACGCACTGTTTTTGCTGCTCACCGGAGCCGCGGTATTCGTCCTGGGATACCGCTTTTATGCCAAGTTGCTGGCGTTGTCGGTATTTCGCCTTGACGCAAATTATAGTACATCGGCTGACGCGCAGGCAGATGAACCGGAATCGGTTACGCACAACCGGCACCTAGTCTTTGGCTATCACTTCGCGCTCGTGGCGGGCGCCACCACGCTGACCGGCGCCGGAATCTCGGTCGTATGGGGGTGGGTACCGGCATTCTTGTGGGTCGTAGTCGGGACGGTCGTGGCCGCCGGGGTGTACGGGCTAGGCACCTTGTGGCTGGCTCGACGTGAGCCCGCTAGTGGCATGGCGGAGCTCGTGGCTAACTTGATGGGCTCGCGCGCGCGGTCGTTAGTCCTGATTCTCGCCACGGCGTTGATTCTCACCATGAACGCCGTGTTTGCCTGGCTTACCGCCGAAATGCTGAAAGCCTATCCGTCCGCGGTCCTGCCCTTTTGGACCCAGATGTTGCTTGCTCTCGGCCTTGGCTTTTTTTTACATCGCGCCGGCGCGCGGCTGGCGCGAGCGACACTCATCACGGTCGTGCTTGCATTAATCGCGGTGTGGTTGCTCGGTCACGTACCGGTGGCATTCTCGGGCGCACTGAATATCGACCTTCGCGGCCACTCACTGCTGTCTCTAGACGCTACACCGGCCTGGGTGGTCTTACTTTTCGTGTCGTCCTATTACGTCACACGCGCGCCGCATTGGAAGCTCGCGCAACCGCGAGGTTACCTGATGGCATGGCAGGCGGGCTTGCTTTTATTAATCGTGACCGCCGCGATTATCATCATGCAGCCGACCATAGTCGCACCAAATTTCAACACGCTGCCTACTGGTCCGCGCGCGCTCCCGTGGATTTTCGTGACCCTCACGTCGGGTGCGATTGCGGGTTTTTATCTGCTGTTTGCCCAGGGTATCACGGCAAGACATATGGTGCGGGTCACCGATGCACGCTACCTTGGCTACGGCGCAGCGGTCGCCGAAGGCGCTCTCGCCTTAAGCGTAATTCTGGTTTGCACTGCGGGTTTCAGCTCCCCCGACAAGTGGGCACAGTTCTACAGCTCGTGGCAAGGAGTGCAAAGCCTGCCGCGGGTTCTGCGCCTGTACATCGACGGGTCGGCCGGGTTGGCAGGAGCGCTGGGCATCGACAAAGATCTTGCGCGTACGTTTGCGGCAGTGGTCGTTACCGGGCTGATTGCAGTGACACTCGATGCCGGAATCCGGGTGCAGAAACAACTCCTCACCGAGCTGGTCAAACTTTACGGTGTTTCCCGGTTGAAGAACGAAAAGACTGTGTTGCTGTTCACGGTCACGTTGGCCGCAGCACTGGCGTTGTACGACGGCCATGGCCGAGGGGGGCTGGCCTTGTGGCCGTTGTTCGGTTCATGGAACCAGATCCTGGCGCTGACGGGCTTGTTGCTGATCGCCCTGGCGCTGCGACGCCGGCGCCAGCCGGCTTTTGCAGTCTGGGTCCCAGCCTTATTCCTGTTGCTCGTGACTACGTGGGCGCTGGGCTCACAGCTTGCCCTGTGGTGGCACAGCGGTGACTGGCTGCTGCTGTGCGGTGGCATAATACTGCTGGGGTTGGAAGGGTGGCTCGTGTGGGAAGCGTGGCGGGCCTTCAGACGACCGCCTGCAGCTGTACTTGGTGCTTGACACCTTGCCTGCAGGGCCCACAATCCAAGGCTAGATCGGCGAGGACGGGGCCGCTCAAGATGTACCTCTTTGCTTTTGGAATCAATCACAACACCGCCCCGGTAGAGATCCGGGAACAGGTGGCGATCGCACCGGAAGATGTCGGGGACATCTTGCGCGATATCACCTCGAGCGGAGCCGCCAGCGAAGCGACCATATTATCAACTTGTAACCGCACCGAGCTCTACTGCGGCGTCGACCGCGCCGACGGCGAAACACCGGTATCCTGGTTCTCCGAAAATTACAGGGTCCCGTCCGTTGATATTGAATCTTATCTCTATAGCCATCGCGACGAGGCAGCCGTCAAGCACGCCTTCCGTGTCGCCGCCGGTCTGGACTCCATGGTATTAGGGGAGCCACAGATATTGGGTCAGATGAAGGACGCGTTTGCGCGGGCTCACAAGGCCGGTGCTACGGGGAAAATTCTGAACCGACTTTTTCAGCAGACGTTCTCAGTAGCAAAGAAAGTCAGAACCGACACCGCTATCGGCGAGAGCGCCGTGTCCGTGGCCTATGCTGCGGTCAGCCTCGGCAAGCAGATCTTCGACCAGCTCCAGGAACAGACCGTACTACTGATCGGTGCAGGCGACATGATCGAGCTGTGCGCGCGGCACCTGAAGGAACATAGCGTGCGCCAGATGATTGTGGCCAACCGTACGCTCGAACGAGCACGCGCACTGGCGGCCCCACTTGGCGCACAGGCCATCACCTTGCGCGAGATGCCGGCGCGACTGAGCGAGGCGGATATTGTCATTTCCTGCACGGCGAGCCAGCTCCCCATACTCGGCAAAGGCGCAGTGGAGCGGGCCTTGAAGGCGCGCAAGCACAGACCCATGCTTATGGTCGACATTGCCGTGCCGCGTGATATCGAGGAGGAAGTCGGCGCCCTCGGCGATGTATACCTTTACACCATTGACGATCTCAAGGAGGTCGTGCACGAGAATCTGCAGTCGCGCCTAGAGGCCGCCAAGGAAGGCGAGCAGATTATCGACACCCACGTCACCAAGTTCATGCACTGGGTGAGATCGCTGGACACAGTGCCGAGCATTCGCGCCCTTAGAGAAACCGCAGATGCAGTGCGTGACGCCGAGCTCGAGCGCGCCCGCCGCAGGCTGGCGTTGGGAGAAGATCCGGAGCAGGTGATGGAACGGCTCGCGCGTGCATTGACTAACAAGTTCATGCATGCACCAACCACCGCCTTGAGGAGTGCCCATCACGGCGATGATGCGATCCTGCGCGATACTGTACGTAAGCTTTTCAATCTGCGCGAGCACGATTAACCGTGAACCCCTCCCTCGAGGCTAAGCTGAGGAAACTGATCCAGCGCGACGAAGAGATCAGCGCCTTGCTCGCCGACCCCAAGGTGATAAGCGATCAGCAGCGCTTCCGGCGTCTGTCCCAAGAGTACGCCGAAATCGACCCTGTGGTTCAGCACTATCAAAATTACCGCCACGCGTGCGATGAGCTTGCGGCTGCTCGTTCAATGCTGAAAGATTCCGATAGCGCTATCCGAACGATGGCGCAGGAGGAGATCAACGGTATCGACAAGCGAATCGAGCACCTGCAAGAAGACCTTCAAAAGCTTCTTCTGCCGACTGATCCAAACGACCGGCGTAATATCTTTCTCGAGATACGGGCCGGGACCGGCGGTCAGGAAGCGGCTCTGTTCGTCGCCGATCTTTTTCGCATGTACAGCTATTACGCCGAGAAACACCACTGGAAGCTCGAGATCATCAGCCAGAGCCCAAGCGAGCTCGGTGGCTACAAGGAGATCATCGTTCGCATCGTCGGTCAGGGGGCATACTCGCGGCTCAAGTTTGAATCGAGTGGCCACCGCGTACAGCGCGTGCCCGTAACCGAGGCCCAGGGCCGTATTCATACCTCTGCGTGCACGGTGGCCGTCATGCCCGAGGCCGAGGAAGTAGACGAAGTCGAGATTAACGCGGCAGACTTGAAGATCGACACCTATCGCGCCTCCGGCGCCGGTGGCCAGCACGTAAATCGAACCGACTCGGCCGTGCGCATTACCCACACTCCTTCCGGTATCGTCGTGGAGTGCCAGGATGAGCGTTCGCAACATAAGAACAAAGCGCGCGCGATGTCGGTGCTGCGTGCGCGACTGCTCGAGATGGAGCGCCAGAAACAACGCGCGCAGCAAGCCGCCACCCGCAAAAGCCTTATCGGCAGCGGTGACCGCTCCGAGCGCATCCGTACATACAATTTTCCGCAGGGCCGCGTGACCGATCACCGCATAAACTTGACCCTGTACAAGCTCGAGCAGATTCTTGCCGGCGAGCTCGACGAGCTCATCGACCCGTTGATCGCGGCACACCAAGCCGATCAGCTCGCAGCATTGAGTGCTTGAACGCAATGGCAAGTTTCAAGTTGCAAGTGGCAAGTAAAATCGCTCGGGCATGTAATCCCACATCCGAGGCGAAAATGCGAAATCTCAACACGCGCACGCTACTCGACGAGGATGTCACCGTTGGCGCTGCCTTGCGCTCAGTGATGGAGGAACTCGCGCCAGTGAGCGCGACGCCGCGCCTGGATGCGGAGCTGCTTCTCATGGCCGTATGCGGATTGGACCGTGTGCAGCTCATCACGCATACCGAGGTTATCTTGACTGATGAACAAACGCAGCGACTGCGTGCGTTTGTGGCGCGGCGCCGGAATGGCGAGCCGATCGCATACCTTATGGGTACGCGCGAGTTCTGGTCCATGGAACTCAGCGTCTCCGCCTCGGTGTTGATCCCGCGTCCCGACACCGAGGTGCTGGTAGAGCACACGCTCGCGTGCATCCCGAGCGATGCACAATGGACCGTCGTCGACATGGGCACCGGTTGTGGTGCAATTGCGCTGGCACTGGCGAAGGAGCGGCCGCGATGCCGCGTGATCGCAACGGATAACAGCCTGGAGGCACTGCGAATGGCCCAAAAAAACGCCGCCCGGCTGGCCTTGCGGGCAATCGAATTCAGGCACGGACACTGGCTGGCGCCGGTGGCGGGCGAGACCCTCCACGTGCTCGTAAGTAATCCCCCTTATATCCGCGATGATGATCCATGCCTGACTACAGGCGAAGTTCGCTTCGAGCCGATCCGCGCACTCGCCGGCGGCGCCGATGGTCTCGATGCCATCCGCCACCTTGTTGCGCATGCCCGCACTTGCCTGCAACCAGGTGGGTGGTTAGTGCTGGAGCACGGGAGCGATCAGGCACGAGCTGTGCGCGAGCTGATGCGCCGCGCCGGCTACGACGACGTTGCCGGCTACGCCGACCTCGCAGGGTTTGACCGCGTGAGCCGCGCTCACAACCCCTGACACACCTTCTTCACCAAGCCCGCGTCGAGAAGGGCGAGAGCCCCGAGGTGTTCTGGCGCAAGGACGATACCGGACGCGTCGCAATCGAACCCGAGGGCACCGACGTGACTCCGAGGTACAAAGATGTCTGGCGATCACGCGCGAGCCTGGCGGGTTTCGCCAGCAAGCCGGCCCATACCGCCAATTTTCTCACGAACCACGCCAGCGGAAATCGCTATCGTTTCACCGAGGAGCTTCTAACTCCCGTTGATGAGCTTTACGCGATAGGGCTTCTAAAGAACCTTGGCAGCCATCTTGATACAACGACTATTGACGCTGAGGTACGCCAGCTCTTGCACGAGTGGAAGAAGGACCAGGCCACGCTGAAGCAACGCTTCGATCTTAACAACGACGGCAAGATAGACCAGATGGAATGGAAGCTCGCGCACAGCCAGGCCCGACGCGAGGTGGCGAAAGCACGGCGGGAGCAGAGCGAAGTTTCTACCGAGGGCATTAACCTGTTGACGCGGACCAACGACCGCAATCGGCCGTTTTTGTTATCGGCTTTTCCACAACGAGATCTTATCAAGCGCTATTGTCTGTGGGCGTTGCTCTACAGTGCGGGTTTCTTCGCACGCAGCAGTGCGGGGATATGGTTGTTCAATACACGTTTCGGCTAACATCCGACTCAGCTGGCGCAAAGTAGATATACAAAAGAATTATGCGGATATTACTTTCTTTGGTTCCGGTCGATTGTCTCCCATGACGCGAAAAACGCGCACAGCTCGCCGTTCGGTATCTGCTGATCGGCAAATGAAAATGAACCCTTCTCCGCCATCTCGCGCGCCGCACGCCGAATAAGGCCGAAGGTCGCTCGCGCCAGGCTGCCGCCGATACTTATTCTGCGCACACCCAAAGTCTCTAATTCCTTAACCGACAAGGCACTGCCGGTCAGGCCCATGACGACATTGAGGGGCCCCTGGATCTCGCGCACGAGCGCGGCAATCGTGTCGGCGTCACGGACCCCTGGCACAAACAGGCAATCCGCCCCGGCTTCGCGATACAGGTTCGCGCGTGCGACCGCTTCCGCGAAAGCATTCGGGTGGCTCACCAGGTAACAGTCCGTTCGAGCGGTGAGCACATACGGCACGCTCGTGGCATCGGCCGCTTCGCGCGCGGCGCGGATTCGCGCCGCCGCCAAATTCGGCTCATAGAGGAGTAAGCCAGGATCGCCCGTGTCGTCCTCGATGTTGCCGCCGACTGCCCCCGCCTGAATGGAGGCACGGACGGTGGCGGCCACGGCTTCGGGCGTCTCGCCGTATCCCGCCTCCAGATCCGCGCTCACCGGGAGGTCCGTAGCACCTGCAATGGCATGGATACGCTCTATCATGGCGTCGCGGCTGACGCGGCTTTGCCCGTCGGGAACGCCCATAGAAAAAGCGATGCCCGCGCTGGTCGTCCCCAGCGCGGAGAACGGCGCGGCGGCCAGCATGCGGGCACTGCCAGCATCCCACGCATTCGGCATCAAGAAAGTGCCTTCAACAAGATGAAGCGCCCTGAAACGTTCTGCTTTTTCTACCTGGTTTACAGCCATCAGCTTCAGCTCCCTATCTCTGGGCGCGGCTCACGCGCTAACCACGTTGGCATCGAGTCGCACGCGAAAGCGGCCTCAGCAGCTCACGCGCCGGGCGATACATCCCGAGCCTTCCATCAGAATCTCGTCGAAGGTGACCGAGCACAAGACCTGATCTTCCTCGTGTCTGAGCGTCTCGATCTCGATCGTTTCGGGATCCGACCAGCCGTTCTGGGTACATAGTTGGCTGAGGATTGGCGTGGTGGCGAACACACTCCTGAGCCGATGGTTGTTCATTTCATGTTAGATACCGTTTCAAGTAGCAAGCAGCAAGAAAAATGTCAGAGTTCTGCCTTGCTACTTCCCACTTGTCTCTTGCTACTCGCATCAGGACTTGATCAACGTCCCCACGCCCCGATCCGTAAAGATCTCCAGCAAAGCGGCGTGGTCGACACGCCCGTCGATAATGTGTGCCGCGCGCACGCCGCTGTTGACTGCATCCAGGGCGCAGCGCACTTTCGGCAGCATACCTCCCTGAATCGTTCCATCGGCAATAAGCGCGTCAATCTCCTTGGCTGATAGGCCTGTCAACAGCTTGCCTTCCTTATCGAGAATGCCGGGGGTGTTGGTAAGCAGAATCAACTTCTCCGCCTGTAACGTAATGGCCAGTTTGCCGGCTACGGAGTCGGCATTAATATTGTAGGTTTTGCCGTCGTTCCCTACCCCAATCGGAGCGATGACCGGAATGAAGTCTCCGGTATCGAGTAATGCCACCAGTTCGGGATCAATGGTGTGCACCTCACCGACATGTCCGATATCGATGATTTCACTCGGCAAGTTCTCCTTGTTGCCCGGTCGATCCATGACGAGTTTCTTCGCCCGGATCAGACCCCCGTCCTTGCCCGACAGGCCCACGGCCTTGCCGCCATGCTGGCTGATAAGGCTGACGATCTCCTTGTTCACCAGGCCACCGAGCACCATCTCCACGACATCCATGGTCTCACGATCGGTGACGCGCATGCCTTCGACAAAACGCGTCTCCTTGCCCAGCCGCTGCAAAAACTCTCCGATCTGTGGGCCCCCGCCGTGGACAACCACCGGGTTCATGCCGACGTGTTTCATTAGCACGACATCACGGGCAAACCCCTGCTTCAGGCGTTCGTCGACCATGGCATTGCCGCCGTACTTGATGACAAGCGTCTTGCCCGAGAACCTCTGAATATAGGGCAGTGCCTCGATTAGTATCTGCGCGCGCTCGATACCGGATTTAGGGGACAAAGTCATGATATTCTTGTTAATCGTGCCGCTCGCTTCGATTCGTCTGCAAGTTACCGCAATTCGCAGGCAAAGTCAGCCCGTAAGCGGGTCCGGTCCAGCGGGCGTAAGCTCGCCTCGCATTGCCAGCGGCGTCTCGCACCTGCGCAGACTCGTGCCCGAGCAAACTGCGACCGGCGATGATTTGGATTGCGTTCGCGCCGGCCTGAAGCCGAAAAAAAAGGCCGCATACGCGACCTTTATTAGAATTGCTTGGGCGTGGATCCGTGTTAACCGACGTCCACAGCGATGCGCTTCGGCTTGACGGACTCCGCCTTCGGCAGTACGAGCTCGAGCACACCATCCTTGTACTTGGCCTTGGTCTTGTGCTCATCGACCTGTGTCCCCAGCCGTAGGCTGCGCATGTACTTCCCGTAACGCCGCTCCTGCCGGATGACGCGACCGCCCTTCTTCTCATCGGTCTCGCTCTTGGTCTCGCTCTTGGTCTCGCCACTGATCGCCAGCACTCCGTCTTCCAGCGTCACATTTATGTCTTCCTTTTTGACACCGGGCAACTCTGCTCGGACGATGTACTCGTTGTCGTTTTCGCTGACGTCCACCGCGGGGGCCAGACCGCGCTGCGGGGCCTCTTCGAACACTCGCATCGGCCGGAAAAACCCCTCGAAGATGTCATCGAAGTCCTCGTCAAACCACCCCAAACGATTACGGCGCTTGGTGCTTGGTACCAACGTAGTCATTTTTGCCTCCTGCTGTACTCTAAAGGTGATTGCTCATCTGGCTGAGCGCCCTCTTGTCCGACAAATGCGTCCTGCCGCAGGCGTTCAACCATCGTTTACATAAACTTACATGGGGATGCCGGCACAGATTTCAAGGGCTGCGAGTAAGCTCGGCATGATAGGTACTGCGCTCGGCGAGTGTGGTACGGCACAGGGGCTCCGGACCCCCGCCATGCGAGCGGGGGTCATGGCGCAATCGCAGGCGGCGCGCGTGACCACCTGGGGGCCGGAGCTAAAGGATATAGCGCGCGAGGTCTTCGTCGCCGACGAGGTCCGCGAGATGCTCGTCGACGTAGGCTGCGTCCACCGTGGCTTTTTCACCGGTCCGGTCGGCCGCTTCGAACGAGACGGTCTCGAGCAGCCGCTCCATTACCGTGTGCAGACGCCGCGCGCCGATGTTCTCGGTCTTTTCGTTGACTTGCCACGCCACCTCGGCGATGCGCTGCACACCGTCCTCGGCAAACTCCAGCTCCAGGCCGTCAGCCGCCATCAAGGCAGTGTACTGTTCCGTCAGCGAGGCATCGGGCTCTGTGAGGATGCGAACGAAATCCTGCGCCGTGAGCGCATCCAGCTCCACGCGGATGGGTAACCGCCCCTGCATCTCGGGAATAAGATCGGACGGCTTGGCCATATGAAATGCGCCCGAGGCGATGAACAGGATATGATCGGTCTTGACCATGCCGTACTTCGTGGTGACCGTACACCCTTCGACGAGGGGCAGAAGATCGCGCTGCACGCCCTCGCGCGATACGTCGGGGCCGTGCGTCTCCGAGCGCCCGACGATCTTGTCGAGCTCGTCCAGAAACACAATCCCGTGTTGCTCTACCCGTTCAACAGCGCGCAGCTTGATTTCGTCTTCATTGATTATCCGCGCCGCTTCTTCCTCGGCCAGCAGCTTCTTGGCCTCGTTGATCTTTACCGTGCGTGCGCGCGTGCGCCGCCCACCCATGTTCTGGAACAGGCCCTGTAACTGGCTGGTCATCTCTTCCATGCCGGGTGGTGCGATAATCTCCACGCCGACGTTGGGAACGGTGAGCTCGATCTCGATCTCCTGCTCATCGAGGCCACCCTCGCGCAGCTTCTTGCGAAAACGCTGGCGCCCGGCACCGTCGCTGGCCGTCTTAGGTGTTTCAGCGCCCACGGCAAACCCCATATCCCGGGCCGGGGGTAAGAGGATGTCCAGGATCCGGTCCTCGGCTGCGTCCTCGGCTCGCTGGCGTACCTTTCCCATCTCTTCCATGCGCGTCATCTTGACTGCCATGTCCACCAGATCACGGATGATGGAGTCCACTTCCCGGCCCACATAGCCGACCTCTGTGAACTTCGTGGCCTCTACCTTGACAAACGGCGCACGGGCCAGCCGTGCCAGGCGCCGGGCGATCTCGGTTTTTCCGACCCCGGTAGGCCCTATCATCAAGATGTTCTTCGGCATGATCTCGTTGCGCAGCTCCTCGTCGGGTACCTGCATGCGTCGCCAGCGGTTGCGCAGTGCAATCGCGACCGCGCGCTTGGCGCTGGTCTGACCGATAATATGCTTGTCCAGCTCCTGGACGATTTCCCGCGGTGTCATCTCCGACATAGCCATGGTTAGCCCGTCAGTTCCTCGATCGTGACATTACTGTTGGTGAAGACGCAGATCTGTGCCGCAACGGCGAGACTCTTTTCCACAATAGAGCGGGCATCGAGCTCGGTGTTTTCCAGCAACGCGCGCGCGGCCGCCTGTGCATAGGGACCACCGGATCCGATCGCAATCAAACCTTGCTCCGGCTCGATAACATCCCCGTTACCCGAAATAATCAATGAGGTGGTCTTGTCGGCCACCGCAAGCATCGCTTCCAATCGGCGCAGCAGCTTGTCGGTACGCCAGTCCTTGGCCAGCTCGACCGCCGAGCGCAACAAATGGCCTTGGTGTTTTTCCAGCTTTCCTTCAAAGCGCTCGAACAACGTCAAGGCATCGGCCGTACCACCGGCAAAGCCGGCGATCACCTTGTCCTTGTATAGGCGGCGCACCTTACGGGCATTGCCCTTCATGATGGTATTACCCACGGACACCTGGCCGTCGCCGCCGATAACGACGCGCTCACCCCTCCTTACGGAGACAATGGTAGTGCCGTGAAAGCTCTGCAATGTAGCGTACCCTGACTTAGTGAAAACCGGGAAGATGGCCCGAGCGCCGTGTGCCCATTGTAACCAATGGGGAATTGAGCGTTAAATGCCCTCGTGGGCACGCCGCACCTTGCCGCGCGCTCGACGGCATCCGTTAATGAGCAATATCCGCCCTGCGCACGCCCATTTCAAGAGCGGACCACGTCCCCAAAGCACACGCATACAATCGCCGATTGGCGGTAACTGCAATCGCGGGCGAGGCGCAGGCAGCTCCTTGCTGTCAGGGGTAAACGGAGGGGTTGGTTATTAGCGGCGGGCGGCCTTGCCGCGGGCAGACCCGCGCAACGCCCAGATCACCCGGTAGCCCAGCAATAGCGCCAGCACTGCCCCGTAGATCACGGGCTGGGAGATGTCGCTTTTCACCAGCCACAGGAAGTGGATGACCCCGCCGATGCCGATGACATAGACCAAACGGTGCAGTCGCTGCCAGCGCTTCGCCCCCAGGCGTCTTACCATCCCGTTGGTCGACGTCACCGCCAGTGGAATGAGCAGCAGGAAGCTCGCCACTCCTACCGTGATGTATGGGCGGTCCAATACGTCCTCAATTATCGCGTCGAGCGCGAAGAACTGGTCGAGCCAGATATAGCTTACGAAATGCAGACAAGCGTAGAAAAATGCAAATAGCCCTAACATGCGACGCAGCCGAAGCATCGCATTCCAGCCGGTTATACGACGCAGTGGCGTAACCGCAAGCGTGATAAGCAAGAACCGCAGCGTCCAGTCCCCAGTGTACAGCCTGATCGTCTCGACGGGGTTGGCACCGAGATTGTTCGCCACACCGTCCCATACCAGCAACGCGAATGGCACCAAACTCGCAACGAATATAATGGGTTTCGTAACCCAGCGTATCCACTGCGCCTGCGTCAGAAAAGGTGTGCTTTGCTGGCCTTGTGCGGCGGCCAGCGTTTGCGGATCGGCTGACATCTAATTATTGATATAATCGTTAGAAGTGTTTCTTTAAATCCATCCCTGTGTAGAGATGGGCAACCTGATCCGCGTAGCCGTTGAACATGAGGGTCTTGCGCTTCGGCGTAAACCAGGAATCCTCGCCGATACGCCGTTCCGACTTCTGACTCCATCGCGGGTGGTCGACATTGGGATTGACGTTCGAGTAGAACCCGTACTCTGACGACCCTGCCATGTTCCAGGTCGTGGCGGGCTGTTTTTCCACGAAACGCATCTTCACGATGGACTTGATACTCTTGAAGCCGTACTTCCACGGCACCACGAGCCGCAACGGAGCGCCGTTCTGGTTTGGCAACACCTCGCCGTAGAGACCCACCACGAATAGAGTCAACGGATTCATCGCTTCATCGATCCGCAAACCCTCTCGATACGGCCAGTCGAGTCCGCCGCCAAACAGGCCTCGCTTCTGGCCCGGCATCTGCTCGGGGTCATACAGCGTCACGAACTGCACATACTTGGCGCGCGAGTTAGGTTCGAGCCGCTTAATCACGTCGGCCAGCGGAAAACCTACCCACGGCACGATCATCGACCAGGCCTCGACGCAACGGAGCCGGTAAATACGCTCTTCCAGGGCGTGCGGCTTGATGAAGTCATCGATATCGTACGTGCCCGGTTTATTCACTTCGCCTTCTACCACCACGGTCCAGGGGCGGGTTTTCATTTTCTTGGCGAATTTCGCTGGCGAACTCTTGTCCGTGCCGAATTCGTAAAAGTTATTGTAGCTGGTGATGTAATCATATGACGTCAGCTTGTCGTCAATCTTATAAGTACTTTTGCGCACACCGCTCAGCTTCTCCCCGGCTTGCACGGACGCTGGCAGCCACAGCGCCGAGGACGCCAATCCGGCACCGGTTGCCGCTGCCGTTCGCAAGAAACGTCGTCGTTCTGAGAAGAGCTTTTTGTCGGTTATTTCGGAACTCTTGATATCCGGTGCCTGCTTGATCAGCAACATGGGCCTCCCATTCCGTATAGGTGCTTTGTGCGGCCGCTGTCCGGGACGCTACGACCATCGAGAACTTGACCGACTTATCGGACCGCCGATACCCGTTACAGTTCCACAGCCGACCAGTCCCCGTACTGTATTGGTTTTACGCTGCAGGCGCCACCTCCCGAAGAAAATGGGGCTGCTGCTATCTCGTGCTCGCACTTCAAACGCCGGCACACGCTGGCCGTGGCCCACGGACCTCAAAACCTCAGGCTTACCATGGTTTTTCATCTCGCGGATAGGATGGCACAATCGACACACAAAGGACTTGGACTCGATCAATGCGCCCATCGTTAATCATCCTGGTAATGGTCATCGTGCTGGGGCTAAACGGCGCCGCTCATTCCGGGCGCACGATCTCCTGTAGTGCCGCGAGCGACAAGAATACTGTGGCGTTACTCGAACTGTACACGTCTGAAGGCTGCAGCAGTTGCCCGCCGGCCGACGAGTGGCTGGGCGCATTGCCCGCACGTGGGTTCGCGGCCGATCGCGTAGTGGCGCTCGCGCTGCACGTGGACTACTGGAATTACCTCGGTTGGGAAGATCCCTTCTCGCAGAAAAGATTCACCGTGCGCCAGCGCCGCTTCGGGGCCCTTAATCACCTGCGGACAATCTACACGCCGCAGGTTCTCTTGAACGGTAGAGATTTCCGCGGCTGGACGCGCGGGCGGCACCTGACCGAGGAACTCGCACGCATCAACGGCACCGCGGCACGCGCCAGCATTCGCTTGAGCCTTCAGCGCACGCAATCCGATCTTCTCGAGATCGCCGGCAAAGCGCGTGTGCCCAAGCCCGCGCACAGGCGCAACGCTGATGCCTACCTGGTGATCTACGAAAACAATCTTATCCGCGCGGTGCACGCCGGCGAAAATGCAGGGCGAACCTTGCACCACAGCTTCGTAGCACGCCAGTTTATCGGGCCGCTGCCATTCACCTCGGAGCTGGGCGTGGACCTGGCGCAGGATTTGCGCCTACCGAAACGCTGGGTTACCGACAACCTTGGTGTGGTGGCCTTCGTTCAGGATCGCCACTCCGGCGAAATCTTGCAGGCACTCGCCCTGCCGGTGTGCCGATAAGCGAGGCCAACGTTCTCCCTTGACCGTCAATGAGGCTTGTCGCTGCAACGCGGCGGTGCGCTCCTCCGACGATGGATGCGACATAAAGAACTGTTTTAGGCCGTGGCCGATGCCGCCCGAAATACCGAACGCGGCCGTCTGCTCGGGCAGATGTGGCTGCTGCGCGCTCACTTTCAGACGCCCGAGCGCCGCAATCATGATCGACACGCTGAGAATTACCAGCACCGCGATGTTGGTCATCATAAACAAGAAGATTCGTTTCCTAGCTTCACTCCATCAACACCGGTCAGGGTACATGCCTTGGACCAGGCCCTGGCACATAGTTGGGGCCTTACCCCGCAAATTCAATCGTTATCAACACTTAGATTAATGACACGGAGCGCCAATTCAGCTCGGCAACCATGAGTGCCGCGGCATCTAGGCGGTGTTCCCACCGCTATTCGCACTCGCCCCATGGGCCGCGGCAGTCATGAATGGGGCGATGCGGCACGCCCCGTCTCGCAACCGCCCCGGCGCCTGCTTCGCCAGCCGCCAGAGGGCGAAAATACTCTGTTGGTTCCGCTGCCTACCCCCGGAAAATGCTATTATAAAAATGCAAGCCGGCTGCTGCACATGGAAAGGAATGATAGGGTGTCCGGCCGACAGCGCCATACGCGCTGCACCGGTGTCCGGGGCTTTGGATCAATACACTATGCAGTTGAGTACTAAAAAAATCGTCGATGCTCAGCTCAAAGAAGCGCTGATCTCAATGACGACTCTGGCGTACATTGAGGAACATGCCCTTCTGACCCAAGACCAGCTGCAAGATGCCAAGAAGAGCCTGCAGGCGCTGTTCCTGCGCACGAGTGGCGAAGAGACGATGCTGCGCAAGCTCATCGCGATCCTGAAAACGACCAAGACGATTAACCAAGCCTTTAGCAACATTTCCAAGATCCTCGCCGGCATATCGCGCAGCGGGGAGACGCTGCAAGCTAAGCTCGATTCCCTGAGAGCGAAGCTGGAACAGATGCAGATTTCAGCGGAGGAGAATGCTAAGTTCGTCGGTCCGTTTTCGTCGTTTTCCACGGAATTCCTCGCAAAGATTCGCGAGTTACACATAGGTATGAAAGAGTACATCGATGTGAAAGAAAGGGAGGCGCAATGTTCCAATGTCTATCACATCGCGCACGAGGCACGCTTGCGGCTCAGAGACAGACTGTCGGGGTCGCTCGGGGCGCAAACGCATAGTGAAGTTGAAGAGAAAATTAAGCAAGAAGTTTTTGAAACGTTTGACTATGGTGAGTCTGAGAAAAAATACAAGAGTGCCAAACGCGATTCTCGCAGGGTCGAAGTCCAAATCAACGACACGCTGGGTACCCTGAAGGAAATGTGCCAGATGGCAATGAACCCGGATATGCGTGAACGTCTTTCGAGTGAGTCCATCACAAGCGAACCCCGTTATGAGGATGTGTATACGCTATCTCGCGCGGCGCTGAAATCGCATCCGAAACTGAGGGAAGTCAAGGAGAACATACTCGATCTGTTCAAGCTATATCAGCACTCCTACGGTATGTTCAGACTCGATTTCGAGAACCTGAATCGTGCCATACAACCAATGATGGTTGATGCCGTCGCCTACTTCAAATCCAAAGAAGAAGACGAGGACATCAGGGTCAAACGCCAGAAGTTGCAGAAAATAGAGGCGCTTATCCCGTTCGTAGAAGACTCAGCGCAAGCCCTGATCGACAAGGAAACGAGAGCTTATGCCAAGTTCTCGAAGAAATTCTCCGAGATCCTCTCACAGAAGAAAATGCCATGGGAGTATATTAGCGGCGATTTGCTCCGCATGAAGGTCATGGCAGAGGCTGAGCTCAGTGCGCGCATGTAACGTACGGCGGCAAATTCCCCAAGAGAAGAATCGCATACATCCCCTAGCTTCGCAGAACACCCAGCACCGACCGGGACTAGATCGGTTCACCACAATTCCAGCAGACTTGAAAGTTGGCAGGATTTGTCTCCCGGCACGCAGCGCATCGAACGTCGATATGGTCGGGTAATTTCTCATACCCGGCTACGACCTCGCGGGCACGCGGCATATCGGCCTCTTCCATTACCCACACCTCCGGATAAGCGTGGGTAAATGGTATCTCTCCAAGGCCGCCTAGCGCGTGCTCATTGAACACGCGTGCCTCGATCCCCGCCTGCCCCAACAGATGGAAGACAATGTAAGCCTCGGGCAGGTTCGCAGCCGTGTACAGTTTGAGCATAAGCGTACAGATCAGGCGCCTCAATCCACGAGACGGAATCCGACCCGGAGCGTCACCTGGTAGTGTGCAACCTCCCCATCTTGAATATGGCCGCGCGTCTCGACAACCTCGAACCAATCGAGGTGCTTTAACGTGGCCGAGGCACGTTTGATCGCATTACGAATCGCGTCGTCGGCGCCCTTAGTGGAAGAGCCGACTAACTCAACCTTCTTGTAAACATGCTGACTCATCTTTCATCCCTCCGGTCGCTGTGTGACATCGCTGTCATTGTTTCATTTTTCAGCTGTGCAAGGCTAGCAGCCCGCGGGATCAGGCTCACTGTGACGAGCGCACAGCGGTACCCAAATCGCTGTAAGTGTTAGTTCGCACCTGCACACGCACCTGTTGCGCAGTGCTGCCGCACACGAGCACACTGCTATCGGGCACGACGATCCCGGGCGACGCACACCGGCAATACCACATTACGAGGGTGACGCTGATAGGCACATTTCGTACGGGGCTCACCCGCCCGGGGCGGGAACGCTGAGGTTGCGCAGTCACATAAGCCAGCTAGCACCAGCACCTAACCCATTGTTTCCATAGCCTTCACGCCAGCAGATATCCGATCGCATGCGTTTTGCTGCGCTGTATCACCTAATCTTGGCGTGAAAATTGCATGAAAAACAAAGACTTATAGACCGCTAGGGCAATGATGTCGAACGGGCCCGATGAAGAAGATAGCTGTTGAAGATCTCAGGGTAGGGATGTACGTCTCCGATCTGGATCGTTCCCGGCTCGCGCTGCCGCGCGGGTTCTGGATTCGTTCGCAGGCGCAAATTAACAAGCTCAAGCGCTACTGCAAGCACGTCTACATTGAGGATGCTGGGAACTACGCCTATCCCAGTAGTCCCCGCCCCAGCTCCGGCAAGTGGCCCCCAACCTCTCCCTTTACAACAGAGCAACAAAAAAAACTGGAATTCGAGATGCTCAAAGTCGGCGCCGCACCACCAGACGCGAGCGCGGAGTATCAGGACAAAACAACCCTGGATCAAGAAATCGTTTCGATAAGAGCACCGTACGCCGAAGCCAAGGTATTAATGAAGACGATAATGGCGGATGTACGTCGTGGTGAGGCCTTTGACGTTGCGCACCTGAAAAACATAGTCGCGCAGATGGTTGAAAGTGCTCTTCGTAACCCGAACGCCCTTGTATGTTTAGCACAAGTGCGCAGGAAAGCAGATTACATTGCCCTGCACGGTCTGCATACATGTGTGTTGGCGCTCACACTCGGCCGCCATCAGGGTATGGAGGTTAACGATCTGTACGTCCTCGGCATCGGGACATTGCTTCACGACATCGGCATGGCCAAGATTCCATTGGGGCTCTTGAACAAGGCGAGAGGTCTGAGCCAACAGGAATTCGAGGTTGTAAAGAACCACGTGCGCTGGGGAACCGAGATCCTGCAAGACACAAAAGGAATACCGGAAGGCGCCATTGATGTGGCCCGGCATCATCATGAACGCTATGACGGCTCCGGATATCTCAACGGCTTAGAAAAAGACCAAATTCCCCTGTTTGGGAAAATCGGCGGTCTGGTCGACTGTTATGATTCATTGATCAGCGACCGTGTCTACAACGTAGCGACTTCGGCACACACGGCATTGAAGCAGATCTACGAATGGCACGGAAAACTATTCGACTCCAAGCTCGTAGAGAACTTCATTCAATGCATGGGGACCTACCCCATCGGCAGCGTGGTAGAACTGAATACAGGGGACGTAGGAGTTGTGATTTCGGTCAACCGCGTTCGTCGACTGCGGCCCAGGGTGCGGCTCGCGTTAAGATCCGACAGGACACCTTATAGGCCACCGAAGAGCATAAATCTTATGCAAGATCTGTCCGAGGAAGGCCGCCCATTTGATATCGACCGCGTGCATGAACCGGGGGCCTATGGCATCAATCCGGTCGATTACCTGCCGATCAGGGCGCACCATTAGCGCCAAGAAAATACACTCGGGCGCGAGCGCAATTCAGTCCCGGCTTCAACATATTCCTTCTCCTTCATCACTCTAATCGAAAAGTCCCATCTGCCTCCGAGCGCTCGCCGGCACCCGGAACCGGGTCGTATCGAGCGATGCCGAATCGCACGCGAGTCTCAATCGTTTGCAAATCAACTCAAAACGGCGCGCAATGATTTCTGCATAAATGCCCGTGCCGATCATGCGGGTACCGAATCGTGGATCGTTCTCCCGACCCTCTCGCGTCTGCCGAATCAGGTTCATGACCCGGTTATGCTTCAAGGGATAGTGTACGTTAAGCCATTCCTCGAACAGGTCCTTGATCTCTCGCGGCAAGCGCAACAGCACGTAACGGGCCGCCCTGACTCCCGCGGCGGCGCTCGCCGTGACGATTGACTCGAGCTCTGCATCCGTAAGACCCAGAATCACCGGTGCCACGAGCACCGCCGTGGGCACCCCCGCGTCGGTCACGGTTCGCAACGTCTGGAGACGGCGCTGCGGGGCCGCCGCCCGCGGCTCCATGCGGCGTGCGAGCTGCCGGTCCAGGGTCGTTACCGAAAGCGTCACCTGCGCCAGGCCCTTTTTTGCCATGGGCGCCAATATGTCGAGATCCCGCTCGATCAGCGCAGACTTAGTCACGATGGTCACGGGATGATGGTGGCGTGCGAGCACCTCGAGAATCTGACGGGTTATCCGCAGCCTGCGCTCGACCGGTTGATAGGGGTCCGTGTTCGTACCCAGCGCAATGGTCTGGCATCGATAGCGCGAATCGCCCAGTTCCTGGGCCAACAGCCGTGCCGCGTCGGGCTTGGCCAACAGGCGGGTTTCAAAGTCGAGGCCCGGTGAGAGGCCTAAGTAGGCATGCGTCGGGCGCGCATAACAGTAGATACAACCATGCTCGCAGCCGCGGTAGGGATTAATAGACCGATCGAAAGGGACATCCGGCGACTGGTTGTGCGTGATAACAGATCGCGACTTGTCGTTAACGACGGTTGTACGCAATGACGGTGGTTTCTCGTCCAGGGAACTCCAACCATCGTCGATCGGTTCACGAGACCTGCTTTCGTATCGGCCATCCTGGTTGCTGAGGGCACCACGACCCTTGCGCACGGGCAGAGCCAAACCATCCAAACCGTTCTTTTGCGATGTGCCCCTCATAGCAGATGTTCAACAGACAATCAGGCATTCTCCGCATCTTGGTCTGAAATCACGGTACATACGACCGCGCGTTCTGGTCTGGGGCCATCAAACTCACAGAAAAATTCGTTTGGCTAGCGCGATAACCCGAGCTTGCTGTCGATCACCGGGTTTGTCTCGGAAGGCCCCACCAGTCCGGCCTTGAGATGAGCGTCGCCGTTACCATCTTGGCGATCATGCAGCCAGACGCCGGATGGTATCATGTTGCGACGCAAGTGGACCACGTCAGTTTGGACGCTTTCATCCCAGTTTTCCTGGAACATGATCGCGGCCGTTGCTCCCTGAGCGTAGACCGCGATGAGCCCGTCGCGTATACCGCTGTTTGCAACAACGGCGGCGACCTGCTGCGTGATGCCCACCAGCTCTTCACGCTGGTGCGTAGAATAACTCTATGATCTTTCTCATGGCTGCTCGATATTGGCTGACCGGCCGAGTGTGGCGTTTTGCGCGGCATCCTACCTTGTTTCCGAAAATGCGCCCGTTAGCGTTTCTTACGCTGTTAATTATTGCCACAATGTCACACGGGTTCAAACAGCTCGACAACCGGGAGCCAAAGTTGGTTGCAGACAACGTGATCGAGCGCCTTCGCGGCGGCGTGCAAAGGCTCGCGGGCGAGATCGGAGAGCGCAATGTGTTTCACCCGCAGGCGCTGCGCGATGCGGCCGATTACATTGAACGGGTCTGGACCAGCCAGGGCTATGATGTCATCCGCTACGAGTACGAGCTGGATGGTGAGAATTGGGCTAATCTTGAAGTCACGCGACGAGGCGAGAGACGGCCCGGGGAGATCGTGCTGATCGGCGCGCACTATGACTCTGTTTTCGGCAGCCCGGGCGCGAATGACAACGGCAGCGGTGTAGCAGCCATGCTGGAGCTTTCCCGCCGTCTCGCGACGCAGCGGCTGGGGCGTACAGTCCGTTTCGTCGCCTTTGTTAACGAGGAGCCACCGTTTTTCAAGACCAGTGCTATGGGTAGCCGTGTTTATGTGAAGATGGCGCAGGCGCGTGGCGACAATATTCGCGCGATGCTATGTCTCGAGACCATAGGCTATTACAGTGATGCGCCCGACAGCCAGCACTACCCGCCTTTTTTTAACATGTTTTATCCGGACAAAGGTAACTTTATCGGAATCGTGTCCAACTTCCGGTCACGCGCGTTGCTCAAGCGAGCGACGGCCGCCTTTCGTGCCAACAGCGATTTTCCCGTCGAGCACGTCACCACCTTCGGGTTTGTGCCCGGGGTGGATTGGAGTGATCACTGGTCGTTCTGGCGCGCGGACGTACCGGCTATCATGATCACCGACACGGCGCTGTACCGCTACCCCTACTACCACACCGCAGGGGACACACCGGAGAAAGTGAACTATCCTCAACTCGCGCGGGTGGTCGAAGGCCTGCTGGCGGTGGTCAAGGCACTCGCCGGCATGGGTTGAACGCGGTCCTATGTCCGAGATCAGGCGCTACTCGCTTTGGTTGCTGCCCGACGACACCGCCGCCGAGAGCTTTGCCGCAATTATCGGCGGCCTCAGCGATCAATACCACGGACCACGGTTTACACCGCACGTCACGCTGCTGGGGTGGGTCACGGGCCCGGAAGATGATCTGGCCGAACGCACGAAACGGTTGGCCGAACAAGCGCACGCGCTCCCCCTGCGGGCGCAGGCGCTCGCCAGCGAGGCGTATTACTTTCGCTGCTTTTACCTGAAGCTGGAGGAAACCGCGGAGCTGCTGCAGCTGCACGAGCAGGCATCAGAGCTGTTTCGAGGTGGCTATGCGTCGGGCTATCTGCCACATCTCAGCCTGATCTACGGGCATTTGCCACCTGCAGAGAAAGCCAGGCTCCGTCGCCAGGTCCACGACAACCTCCCCACCGAGTTCACAGCGGACCGTATCCAGTTGATCCGCATCACCGTGTCGGTACAGGACTGGCGCGCGGTCGTGAGCTGTCCGTTGAAGGCGTGACTTGCTGCCGCAGGAGACCCCAAAAATCACAAAGAATATCTTTACACACGTATACTCTGTACCCACTGGTGCAAAAGGTTTTTGAAACATTAACCAGATGCGAACTTGTGCGCAAAACGCGTGGTCTCCGGCAGGCGGTACTTCATCGTACACCGCAGCACCAGGTTAATCGCCGTCTTCAGGCTTACACGGTGACCGACGGATACATAAACAGGACGCACTCCCGTACGCGTACGCAACACGGCTCCTATACGTTCTCCATGATCCGTGAGCGGAACCCAGGCGCCCTTCTCCGGCGGTAGCTCAGCATGCTCGCCGATCAGGCGCGACTTAGCGACGCCGATGCTTGGAATATCAGCAAGCAGGCCCAAGTGGCAAGCCAGCCCGAATCGGCGCGGATGCGCAAACCCCTGACCGTCGCAGAGAATCAGGTCCGGCCGCGTGCGCAGCTTCGCCAAGGCTGCCAACACCGCCGGCGCTTCTCTGAACGACAGGTATCCGGGCACATAGGGAAACCGCGTCTTGCGCCGCACGATGGCATGCTCGTGTAACGCCAGCGTTGAAAAATCCAGAACGGCAACGGCGGCCCGCGTCACCGTGCCGTTGCGCTCGAAGCCAACATCAATCCCGGCAACATAGCGCAACGGCGGCAGCCGGTCTCGGGTGACGATCCTATTTCGCAGTGCCTCCTGGATGGCCCGCGCCTTGGCAGTCGTGGTTGGCCAGCGGTGAGATTTGCTGATTTTCATTGATCTGTTGGTTTCAATTCTCGAGCCAGAGCGCAGTGCTGGCAACCCTGCATATTCGCACCACGCCCATCGTCGAATCCGGTCGCACCCTGATCTTCCCTTTCTCCACGATCGTGCATGCGGTAATCTAAGCCGTTGATCGAAAAACATTCTACCCAGTTGTCGCCGGATTCCGTAACGATGGATATTTCCGTAATCATCCCGACCCATAACCGCCTTAAGCTCCTCGAGCGCGCATTGCGATCCGTACATGTCCAGTCCCGCCGGGCGAGCGAGGTGATCGTGATAGACGACGGGTCGACCGACAGTACCCGGCAAAAGGTATCCAGCCGATTCCCACAGGTGCAGTACATCTGGCAGTCGAATCGCGGTGTCAGCGCCGCACGCAACCGCGGGTTGAGGGCGGCACACGGCGAGTGGCTGGCCTTCCTGGACTCTGACGATGAGTGGCTACCACAAAAACTGCAGGCCCAGCAACAAGCGCTGCAAGCACAACCGCGATACAAAGTCTGTCACACGGACGAGATCTGGATCCGGCACGGCACTCGCGTCAACCCTGGAAATAAGCACGCCAAGAGCGGCGGTGCGATCTTTCGCCGCTGCTTGCCCTTGTGCGTGATTTCGCCCTCGTCGGTGATCATTCACCGCTCGGTCCTCGCTGACGTTGGATTGTTTGACGAGTCTCTACCGGCCTGCGAGGACTATGACCTTTGGTTGAGGATCTGCGCCGTTTACCCCGTGCTGCTTGTCAATCAACCGCTGATCGTCAAGTACGGAGGTCATGCCGATCAGCTCTCACGCCGTTACCCCGCGATGGATCGTTTCCGTATCGCAGCGCTCGAAAAGATCATCCACTCAGGCAAGCTGTCTGTCACCGACAGGCAGGCTGCGCTACAGGTGTTGCTCGAGAAGATCGGAATCTATTTGCAGGGCGCCATCAAACGTAGCAAGCACGACGACGTCGCACGTTACCGGCACAAACACACCCGTTACGCCCAGCTGGCCCGGGCGGCATGCGTTGACGGCGCGATCGATAATAACGCACCACTCGTGGAGGGGCGAGTATGATCTGCTTTGTGGTTGCGTTGCCTGCCGAGGCACGGCCGTTGATCGACCGCTATCGGCTGCGGCGCCGTCAGCCGGCAGGCCCGTTCCCGATATATGAGACCGGTTCGATCGCGCTCATTGTCTCCGGTGTGGGCAAGATTGCGGCGGCATCGGCGAGCGGCTATCTGCAGGCGCTACGGCACGATGAACCGCACGCGTGCTGGTTGAACGTCGGTCTCGCCGGACACAAGACACGGGCGGTGGGCGATGCGATCTTAGCACAGCGCATCACCGATCGCGCGACATCCAGAAGCTGGCGCCCACCGTTGTGCTTCCGGCCACCGTGTGATGTCGGTGATGTGCTCACGGTCGACGCACCCGAGTACACATTCGCCGAGCCTGCATGTTATGACATGGAAGCCTCCGGATTCTGTCAGACCGCCGGCCGCTTCTCCGTGGCACAACTCGTGCATTGCCTCAAGGTGATCTCGGACAACGCCACGCACGCACCGGGTCGCGTCGATGCAAGAACTGCGCAGCAACTAATCGCGGGGCAGCTCGGTGTCATCGACCGGCTGGTGCAAGAGCTTTCACTGCTCTCGGCGAAACAGGCGCACCTCGAATCTGACGGGATGGCACTTGATACCACGGCTCGCCGCCTATGAAGTACCGGACGCTGGGAAGGACAGGCTTGAAAGTCTCCGAGATCGGCTTCGGCGGCTGGGCGCTCGGCGGCGGCGCCTGGGGCAATCAGAAAGATCGCGAATCGCTCGCTGCGCTGAACAAGGCGATCGATCTGGGCGTGAACCTCATCGACACCGCTGCCAGCTACGGCAAGGGCCGAAGTGAACGCGTAATCGCCCGCGCGCTGGCAGAGCACCATCAGCGCATCTACGTCGCCACCAAGATTCACCCCATGCCCGGCCCGTGGCCGCCTTCTCCCTACTGCAAGATCGAGAGGCGATATCCCGAAGACTACCTTCGCCAGAAGGTCGACGAACGTTTGCGCAATTTGCGCACGGACCGCATCGACGTGCTTCAACTACATACGTGGACACGCGCCTGGAACAAGGCGCCGCGGGCGCTGGACACGCTAAAGGCGCTGCAGGACGAAGGCAAAATTCGCTACATCGGCATCTCAACGCCCGAGCACGACCAGGATTCGGTCATTGATCTGATGCGCGAAGGTTATGTAGATGTAGTACAGCTTATCTACAACATTTTCCAGCAAGACCTCGTCGCCGAGCTGCTGCCAGCCGCGGCGGAGCATAACGTCGGGGTCATCGTGCGTGTGCCGTTTGACGAAGGGTCGCTGACCGGTAAGTTTACGAAAGACACGCAGTTCGCTTCCGATGATTTTCGCAATAAGTATTTTGAAGGCGATCGACTCACGCGCACGGTGGAGCGCGTCGGGCGGATCCACGCGGAGCTTGAAGACAGCGGCTTCACGCTGGCACAGGCGGCGCTCAAGTTCATCCTGGCGCATCCCGCCGTCAGCACGGTAATTCCGGGTATACGCAACCTCAGGCAGGCGGAGGCGAATGCCACGGTCTCTGACCTGCCGGAGCTGCCCGATGAGCTCGTCGGCCGGTTGCGCAAGCACGCCTGGCGGCGGGGATTCTGGTATGCGGGGAAGTGACGTAGTCAAACGTTGCGTGGTACTCGCGCCATGGTTCTCAAACACATTACGCCGCGCAACACCCGCGATAAAGATTGCCGGCAATCCTATCTTCAACCCTGGTCGATACGTGCACGTTCTTGTCGATAGATCGACATCTGCATTGAAGATCGCTCGACTCTTCCGGAAGATTGGGAAAAACGTTAGCACCCTGCAGCTCTCCGGGCACGGGCTCCGGTAGAGAAATACTGAAATTTGAGCGCTAAATCATAGCGAAGGACTTTCTGCTGGAGAGCTCGAGGAGTCATCTATAATTACCAGTATCAGGTAAATACCGTCGACGAAGCCTCCGTCTGTTGGTCATGCAAGATACGGTACCCACCCAGCTTATACTTCAAAACCGCGCTACCCTGAGCCAACGCCCACCGCGCATTGGCCTGTGGCTCGTGGTGCTCACTATTCTTACCATTATTGGCCTCCTCGCCGTGATGTCCTATTTGGGCGCCACGGAGGACGGTAAGTTCATCGATTGGAACGCTCTCATCGCCAAGTTGCTGGCGAAAGCCCAAGAAAACTGGTTTAAAGGCCTCTTGGCGGCATTCGCAATATTCGCCTCCGGTCTGCAAATGTTCTATTTCGTCACTGCCAGGCATCGCGAACGGCTTGTCCTGGACGAACTTGGAATAAGCTACGTGTCTCCCCTGCCCAAGGCGTTGCAGTTCATCATGCCAAGCTGGCGGTTCCAGTGGATCGGGATACGGCGTGCGGAATTCAAGACGAACGCGTATACGAAGCGACCGGAATTCGTCACTATCGTGTTCCACACGGGACTTCGAAAACGCACGATTCGTCCCTATATGTGGGTCGATGCCACCGACTTTCAGCCGCCCTCTTGGAAGGAACAGCTGCGGCTTACACCGCCGAAAATCGAGGAGATCGTGGCGGAGGTGATGAACAGCCCCGTCATGCAATTCATACAGGCGCGGCCGCACATCAAGCTCGCGCCGCTGAGCTTGCAGAGGCTGAAACCATTCGCACTGGAGAAGAACCCGGTAACGCTTGCTTTCGTCGCCGTTTTCTTCGTCTCCATCCTCTACGCGTTCGCAGATACGTTTATCTTCAACGCTGAGAACTACACTAGCCAGCCATTTTATCTCGTCTACGTGACAGGCGGGCTCACGCTGAGCTTGATCGCCCTTCTGCTCTTGCGAGGAGCGAAGGTGCCTGTCACGGAGAGCCTCGTCGTGGCGGTTCTGACCGGTGTGGCTTTTGGTGCAGCGCTATATCCCGGGTTGTTGCGCGCTAACCAACTTACGGATACGGGAGGTTTGCAAACATACGAATACAAGATGATAGAGCCAGCCTATTTTGTCCACGAACAGGACGGACCCCCGGAGTTGAAATTCCCGGAGCGGCACCGCGAGTTTTGGTCGCAATACGACCCAGGTAGCACTCAAGAGTTCGAGTTGCGGAAAGGGGGGTTGGGGTTTTATCAAATCAATATGAAGCCCATTTACGACCGCATCCGGAATTACTACGAGCAAACGTCGCCGTGAGTTGTGTTGGCTTCCGCTAGCGGTTTGCTCGATCTCCGTACACGGACTCCCGAACTTGGGGACCGTTTGTTGTCCCTTTAATCACCATAGTTCGCGGCACAATCGCCGCCCGTGCCATGAATCACGCCCTATTCTCTGGCAGACTATTCACTAACATACACGATCACCCGCCGCGTGGCGCCGGCGCGGCGGTGTTCCCAAAGATAAATCCCCTGCCAAGTTCCGAGCGCCAGGCGCCCGTTCGTAACAGGGATCGACAGGCTGGTTGCGGTCAGTGCTGACTTGATGTGGGCCGGCATGTCGTCGGCTCCTTCCGTCGTGTGCGTGTACAGGGCATCGCCTTCCGGCACGAGGCGCTCCAGCCAGCGCTCGAGATCGCGCCGCGCCGAGGGATCGGCATTCTCCTGAATGATCAGGCTCGCCGAGGTGTGCTGCACGAATACCGTGCACAGGCCCTCGCGAATGCCGACCTCGCGCACAACCGCTTCTATTTGCGCAGTGATCTCGTGCATCCCCTGGGCCGCTACCCTGACAGCGAGTTGTTTGATCACGGCGCTCCCCAGCGCGAACGCAGCGCCGCGGTCATAGCGATGGTGCCGATCTCACCAGATCGGGCTCACCGCTGCGGTCCAGGATTTCCGTGCGGGCCGCATTGCGCAATGCGATCGCCGCCGACCAGTCCTGCCCTTGAGGAAAGATCGGCGCCCCAACGATTACGTTGATCGCGCCGCGGCGCGGGAACGCTGTTTCTGCCGAAAGAATGGCACGCGTGCCGCGGATAGTGACCGGCACCACGGGGGCTCCCGCCTCGGCTGCAGCGGCAAAGGCCCCCAGACGGAACGGGAGCAGCCCAGGCATGCGTATGAACTTGCCCTCGGGGAAAAAACCGACCGGGCGGCCCTGCTGAACTGCCCGCACCAAGCGACGTGCATCGTCCGCACTGCGCTGCATATCAACACGCTCGACATACTCAGCACCGAGACGATCCAAGAATATTCGAGTAACAAAGTGCTCACCGAGCTCGCGTTTAGCGACGGAGCTGATCCGACGCGGCAAAATCGCGACCAGCACCAGTCCGTCCAGGTAGCTTGAATGGTTCGCCACCAGCACGAACGGACCGGTCTGGGGGATATTGTGCAGCCCTTCGACCGTGAGCGGTGTCGCCGTGAGCCGCCCCAGCAACCGTCCGGCTGCCCCGAAAATTGCCCAGGCCCACGACTGCCGCGGCGAAAGCGCCATTAGCAGCCAGGTAAATGGGCCGAGCAGCGCGAATATTGCCCATACGTAGACCGCGTAACAGACTTTGCCGAAACCGCGCAGCGAGCGGCGCCATTGCGGCCACAGACCGGTCCACGCGAAACGCGCGAGCTGCCACCGAACGTCCCATTTACGCATACCGAGCTTACCGCGCTCGTACAATGCGCGGCTGGCCGCGCGGCGCAGCTTGCCGCTCGAGGTCTTGAGCACGGTATGCGGCGGTGCCAGTACGACCTCGTCCGGCGGCATACCAACAAGATCGACAACAGTATTATTGATCTGCTCGCGCAATTCTTGCCGGATTTGTGGCTGGGTCTCGCGGGTCTCTGCCAGCACCACGAGACGCTCGGTACCTGCGGTGGAATCCGTGGCAGGAAACACGGCGACACACCCGCGTCGTATGCCGGGGAGGCCGCTGATCGCGTCCTCCAGTTCCGGCGGGTAGATGTTGCGCCCACCACGAATGATCACATCCTTGGTGCGGCCGGTAATGTAGATCTCGCCGTCGGCCATATACGCCAGATCACCGGAGTCGAGCCAGTCTCCATCAAACAGGCGCCGCGTGGCCTCCGGATCGCGGAAATACCCGCTCGTCGCCGACGGCCCACGAAACTCAAGCCGCCCCTGTTGCCGCTCCGCTACCTCGTTTCCGGCCGCATCGACGATGCGTATCTCGTGCCCGGGTAACACGTGCCCACAACTGGTAAAGCTCAAACCATGCGACGCGGTTTCGGCCGCAGGAATCGCGTGGCCTTCGCGCATGAACGGTTCGCGCGCAATGTGATCGATGCGCGGCTTGCGCCCGATCGGCGGGAATGCTAGACCGACCGCGGTCTCGGCCAGACCGTAGACCGGATACATCGCCTCCTCGCGGAAGCCGTAGCGTGCGAACCGCTCGGTGAACGCGCGCATCGTCTTCAGGCTGATGGACTCGGCGCCGTTGGCGGCCATGCGCCACGATTGCAGGTCGAGACCTTCGATCTCCCGATCATCGACCCTGCGCACGCACAACTCGTAGGCGAAGTTAGGGCCGGCTGACAATGTGCCCCGGTGGCGATGTATGGCCCAAAGCCAGCGTGCCGGTCGCGTCAGAAAGTGCAGCGGTGACATCAGCACTAACGGGAACGCATGATACAGGGTACCGAGCCAGGCAGCGATCAGGCCCATGTCGTGATACATCGGCAGCCAGCTGACAAATACATCGGTGGAGTCCACTTTCAGTACCGTGCCCATTGCCCGGATATTGACAAGCAGGTTGTGATGCGTGAGCACGACGCCCTTCGGAGCCGCCGTGCTGCCCGAGGTGTATTGCAAGAACGCTATATCGCCCGCTTTCAGGAGTGGGCGGGCGGGCAATTCCCGTTGCGCGGTCAGCTCTGCCACGGTCGTCACATGCCGTAGCGTGGCGACATGGGACTTCAGCAGCCGCGCCAACGGCCTGGCCTCGGCCACCGTAACCAAAACGCGCACCTGGGCATTGGACAATATACCGACGTGCCGTCGCAGGTGATCTTCGATCTGCGACATCCGCACCGGTGGATAGATCGGGACCGGGATACCACCGGCAAGCAGGATGCCGAAAAATGTGAACAGATAGTCCCGCCCCGTAGGCAACATGATGGCCGCGGTGTTGCCGAGCTCGAGCCCGCTGGCTTGTAGGCCCGCAGCCACGGCCTGCGCGCCGTCGAACAACGCCTGATAGGTGATCTCCTCGTCCTGACCGTCGCCGCTCAGCAGATAGACATGCGGCCGATTGGGATGGGCCGTTACATGCCACTCGAGCACATCGACCAATGTCTGCGCCTGCGCAGGCGCCGCCGCGGCGTCCCCTAGCGTGACCGGGGCCGGCGCTACCGACGTGCTCCGCGCTTGCGCTGCTGCAGTGCCAGCCACCGCCCGCAGCAGGTCACGCGGGGTCTCCGCGCTCGCGAACACCTGCGCCGACAGGCTGACCCCAAAAGCGCGCTCGATGCGGGCCAGCAGCTCGACCCGGCTCAGACTGTCGAAACCCAGCTCGCGCTCTAAAGCGCTGTCCAGCCGCACGCGGACGGCAAGCGGATCGTGCGGATGCAACTCGCGGTCCATGTCCGTGATGATTTGCAGCAGCTTGTCCGCTTTATCATCGGCAACGGTCACTGCGCGTGCGCTGTCTTGCCCGTCGATGGCCATTAGGCTTGCATTGCTTGTGGACGGATCATTATGTGCATCATGCCTGAGGTATCGGTGAATACGACCTGACCAACGCCCGAGGTGCGACGTCGTCTCGCATCCTGCCTGGCGACTACCCCCAGTCGGTTGAGCCTCGCGGTCCGCCGCCGTCGGTAATAATGGCCCTTATATTACAAAATGCCGCACGAAGCTGGCACAATCGGTTTTCAGGTCCGAGCTGGGAATTGAATAACATCGAACTGCTGCCCACCATTGGGCCCTGGCGGGTTGCTGAAAAAGCCCGTCCCTGGCTTTTTCAGCCGCCTCCGTGCATCGCCCTACCAGGCTGCTGAAAATAGGTTCTCATCAGTCTGGTAGGCATTGAAAATACAATGGGAAGAGCCGTAGTGGAAAAAATTGTGTTGCTGCGCCATGGGGAGAGCGAGTGGAACCGGGCAAATCGGTTTACCGGATGGACCGACGTGGGCCTGTCCGAGGCCGGTCGCCAGGAGGCCAGGCAAGCGGGGCTGGCGCTGAAAGCGCGCGGCTTCACGTTCGACATCGCTTACACCTCTGTGCTCAAACGCGCCATCGACACACTGGTAATAATACTGGAGGTGTTGGATCAGAAGTCGCTACCCATCGTGAAAAGCTGGAAACTCAACGAACGCCACTACGGCGCCCTGCAGGGGCTGAACAAGGCCGAAACCGCCCAGAAGTACAGCGCCGAGCAGGTCCATATTTGGCGTCGGAGCTATTCGACACGCCCACCGGCACTCGAAAAGAACGATAAGCGCAATCCGCGATTCGACCCGAACTACGCGGATCTCGATCGGTCGCTGCTGCCGGCGAGCGAGTCGCTGAAAGATACCTTGGACCGTGTGCTGCCTTACTGGCATACCACGATTGCGCCAACCGTGCGCGCGGGCAAGTGCGTGATGATCTCGGCACACGGTAACTCCTTGCGCGCGCTGGTCAAGTACCTCGACAAGATTTCGGACGAAGACATACCCAACCTCAATATCCCCACAGGTGTTCCGCTGATCTATGAGCTCGACGACGACCTCAATGTCATCAAACACTACTATCTGGACACGCCATCGAATTCCAAGGCAAGCACCGGGCAAACAGCATGAGTTCGGTATCCGAATACGACTCGACGTTCACTACTCGCTACCGCAGTTAGACTACTTGCCATTTGTTACTCGCTACTCGTTACTGATTTATGGCCTATGCCGGCTTTCGCCCGCCTCGATGCCGCCGGCAATCAGATGAGCGACGCGTAATGGCTCGGGAATAGTGCTATGGATCGCAAAGCGCCCGAGCAGGGTGTCGACCTGTGTCAAGGTCAGCCCCGCGCGCTGGACGTAGATCCCGCCGACACGCTCCATCGGCCCGGCACGCTCGATCAGCGCCCACTTGCGCTCGCCGCCCGGTACTCTATGCAGCAGTGCGCGTTTGATTGCATTCAAGTCCGGGTGCTTGCGCGCAACCACCACTGCCGGAATACGTAAGCTCTCGTGCAACCGATGCAAATCGATCACGTTGAAACCGGCAAAGGCGATGCCCTGCAGCATGATGACCTGGATATGCCCCTTGAAGCGCGATTGCGACAACAGTCGAACCAGTGTGGAGGTACTGTTAGCGCCGTCGCGGCGAACTTTTGCAGACAGCACTCCCTCCAGGCGCAAGCCTGAGTAAAGCGCTCCGACAATCAACACATCGCCCCGGTGTGTGCGCGCGAACGGCGCATCGTCAAAACCGATAACATGTGACAGGCGACGAGCCACCTTTCATCTACCCTTGGCCAGTCGTTTTCCCGTAGCCGGTACAAAGCGCCTCACACAATCGCAAACGCCTGATTACGCCGCGAGCCAGGCGCCGACTAACTGTTATCGACAAACGCATCGGCCTCGATCTCCACCAACATATCCGGGTCGATCAACCGGCTCACCTCCACCATACTGGTCGCGGGCCGGATTTCATGAAAAAACTCTCCGTGTGCCCGGCCGATCTTCTCCCATTCGCCGATGTTGACTACATACATGCGCGTTCGCACGACATCTTCAATCGTCGCACCGGCTTTCACCAATGCCGACTCGATATTCTTGAGCGTCTGTATGGTCTGGGCATAGGGATCGCCGGTCCCGACGATATTACCGTTCTTGTCCGTCGCGGTGGTACCGGACACATGCACGTAGGGACCGATCGCGACCGCCCGTGAGTAGCCGACGATATTCTCCCACGGAGTGTTGCTAGCGATGTTTTCACGCTTCATGATGCGTACCTCACAGTTGGAAGATGACCACGTGTAATGGTTTGCGTGTGTTCAGCGTGACATAATCTTGCGGTACATGTCTGGATCCGTCGCCCCTTCCGTCGAGAACAACAGGACCTTCGACTGCGCGTTCAGCTGAATCTTTTCCCGTAACCCGCGCAGCGCGGCGTCATGGCACAAACAGGCAACCACACCCGTCGTAACCGCCCCGGATTCTCCGGATACCACCGCCGCGTCCCCCGGAAGCGGTCTGCCCAGCAACTGCATCCCTTTTGCCGCCACCCCATCGGAGCACGCGAAGAAACCATCACTGTAATCGCGCAAAATCCGCCAGGCGAGCGTGCTGGGTTCGCCCGCCGCCAACCCGGCCATAATCGTCTCCAGCGCACCCGTCACCGTCTTTGGCGCGCCGTCGCCGGTCTTAGCGGATTGATAAAAGCAGGCCGCATTTTTCGGTTCGACCACAGCGAAGAATGGACCTGAATCGCCATACTGCTCCCGCAGATACGCTCGCAGGGCCGCGCCGAGCGAACCGACGCCGGCCTGGATAAGCACGTGCGTGGGGCGCTCTGGCCCGAGTTGCTCGATCGCTTCCGCGAACAACGTCAGATATCCCTGCATCACCCACAGCGGAACTTGCTCGTAACCCTCCCACGCCGTGTCCTGCAGCAACACCCAACCGTGTTGGGCCGCCGTCTCCGCTGCCAACCGTACGCTCTCATCAAAGTTGCCGTCGGTCACGCGCGCCTCGGCCCCGAGCTTGCGAATGTGTGCTACCCGTGCGGCAGACACGTTTCGGGGCAAAAAAACAACCGCTTTTTGTCCCAATTGCCGTGCCGCCCAGGCCACGGCGCGACCATGATTTCCGTCGCTCGCGGTGACGAAGACACGCCCGCCGAGACGGGCGCGGGTCTGCGGCAATCTAAGAAAATCGAAGGAAATCTGCTCCAATTCCAACCCGAGCTGCTGCCCCACAAACCGGCCGACGGCGTGGGACGCACCGAGCACCTTGAAGGCATCGAGGCCGAAACGCCGGGACTCGTCCTTCACCCATAAACGCGTGATCCCTAACGAATCCGCAAGCCGCTGCAACGCCACCAGCGGCGTCGGATAATAGTCCTTGAAGCCGCGGTGGAAAGATCGTACCGATTGAGCCGCAGCAACGGAAAACGCACCCGTGTCACACCGGGCTGAACCAGCGCGCCGCTGGTAGCGAGTCGCTACGTACTCGACCTCAATATCGTATTCCACGACTGTGTGTCCGAATCCGGCACGGTCCATGGGCGCCGCCCTGCGTCACCGGCATGGCACTACGTGAACATGCGTACCCCTGAATTCCGCGCCACTCAATCCCAGGCATAAGCGGCCATGGACAACACGCCGTAGGTAAAAGCCCCGTGCAACTGGCGGCCGTGCACCCCCGGGGTGGCCGCGCCCAGGGGAACGAACAACGGTAGGAAATGCTCTGTGGTCGGGTGATTGCGACGCGCACTCGGCCCTTCATGCTCGTAGCTGAGCAACATCTGCTCACGGCCATTCGTGATGGTTTCCTCGAGCCACGTATCGAAAGCTACCACGTAGTCCGGCGGCGCGGCATCGATGGCCTGGGCGCGAAACTCCGCCAGGTTATGCGTCGCGCCACCGCTGCCCATAATCAGCACACCCTCTGCACGCAGCGTACGCAACGCCTTGCCGATTTCCAGATGGTGTCGTGCGTCGCGCTGCGGCTGAATGGAAAGCTGTACGACCGGTACATCCGCCGCCGGGTAGGCAAGCATCAGCGGCACCCAGGCACCATGGTCCAGGCCGCGCGACTCATCGATGCCCACTGTGAACTCTGCTTCGCGCAGCAACGTGGCAATCTTCTCGGCAAGTGCAGGATCACCGGGTGCCGGGTAGTGCATCCGGTACAACGCTTCGGGAAAACCGTAGAAGTCATGGATCGTGGCGGGCCGCGTGGCGCCCGTGACTCGCGGGCTGGTTGTCTCCCAGTGCGCAGAGATGCACACGATCGCGCGCGGAGGTGGCAGCATCGGACCGAGCCCTGCAAGGAAATCCGGTGTCGGCCCCTTGTCGAGCAACAGCGTCGGCGCCCCATGCGAAACAAAAATACCAGGCAAAACATCCATCAGCCAATGACTTCTATCGACGCGCGCCTACCCGATCAGCACACCATTCCTCACCTTAAAAGAGGGTTCCAACAAAACCACATCGTGCTCGGGACACATCGCACCGAGTACGAGCACTTCGGACTTTACTCCCGCAACTCTTTTCGCAGGAAAGTTCATCACGGCAACGATCTGTTAGCCGATGAGCTCTGTCTCGGTGTAGTTTTCGGTCAGTTGCGCCGAGCTGATACGTGTCCCCTTTTCCTCAAAATCGATAGACAGAATATAAGACGCTTGCCTCGCCTTAGGATTCAGCTTGGCTTCCGTAATCGTGCCGGTGCACAGTTCGACTTTGAGAAAATCATCGAATTCAATTGTATTCAATCTGTCCATAATCCGAACCACGAGGTAGATTAGACTGTATTGCTACGGTCAGCACTCTGGCACGACGTAACAATATCCAAGGGGGGACTTTCAACAGTCTCTTAGCCGTCGCTCTCCTCCTCCAGCCCGTGCCAACCGACGAGACGGAAATCTACGCGCCCCTGCGAATCGAACAACACGCCTTCCGCTTGCAACAGCCGGCGCTGGCGCAAGCTGCCATCGCCGCCACGCCGATCGCTGATCTTTCCCTGGGCGTTGATCACGCGCTGCCACGGTATGCCGCTGCCAGTGGGAACCGCCGCCATGGCGTAGCCCACCGTGCGGGCGCTGCAGCGTCCGACGATGGTGGCGATCTGCCCGTAGGTGGCGACCTTGCCCGCCGGGATCCGGCGCACCACGGCATAGATGCGTTCATACAATCGCGGGCTGTCAAGCTGCTCGGCGGACATACCGGCACACGATGGCGCTGCAAGATCTAGCCCGCATTTCTCATCAACTATCTACTGCGACCGCGTATCTCGGTCGCTGTTCCCGACGCGACTCTACCTCGGCAACTCGGTAACTGCTCCAGGCGTTACCCTAACTCCTACTTCCCTGTAGTCGTGCTCCCTGCGTTGCCCTGCCTCGGCAACCGCTCCTGCGTTGCTCTAGCTCGGCAACCGCTCCTGCGTTGCTCTAGCTCGGCAACCGCTCCTGCGTTGCTCTAGCTCCTGCATCCCTGCAGTCGTCCTGCATCCCTGCAGTCGTCCTGCATCCCTGCAGTCGTCCTCCATCCCTGGAATCGTGCCCACATCGCGCTCGGTTGTGTGCTTAACGTGGTGTCAGCTACGCCTGCGCGCCCTCGCGACGATACCCGGTGAGAAATGCGGGCTAGCAGGCTGCCTGCGGCCCATATCGGGATTGCTGAGCCAGCCCCGTCGTCAGGCCGAACGCTCCACCAGTCCCTGTTCAGGGTGTTGTCCACCGTCGAGCAGCACACGCCCGTTGCGTACGCTCAGGCGGCCCTCGGCGAACCAGCGAATTGCCGTGGGATAAATCCGGTGCTCCTGCTCCAGCACGCGACTCGCCAGAGATTCGGGCGTGTCGCCGGCGCGCACCGGCACCGCCGCCTGGATAATAATCGGCCCCCCGTCCAGCTCCGTTGAAACGAAATGCACGCTGGCACCGTGTTGGGTGGCGCCACTCTTGAGCGCGCGCGCATGCGTGTCTAGGCCGGAGAGCTCAGGTAGTAGCGAGGGATGAATGTTCATGAGGCGCCCGGCGTAACGATCGACGAACTCCTTACTGAGAATCCGCATGAATCCCGCCAGTACCACGAGTTTTGGCGCGAAGCTGTCAATGAGCTCCATCAGGGCCTTGTCGTAGTACACGCGCTCGGTGAACTTTCGATGTTCCAGCACCCGCGTCGGCATCCCGGCCTGCTGGGCACGTTGCAGCCCATAGGCATCGGGCTCGTTGCTGACAACAGCGCATATTGTGATCGGCAGCTGCCCGGCCTGCATCTGATCGATAAGGCTTTGCAGATTGCTCCCTCGCCCCGAGATCAGGACGACCACGGGCAACCGCGATGGGCTCATCTAAGTATTATCATTTGCTTGTCGGCACTGTGCGCTTCGGTGTGCCCGATGACAAACGCGGTTTCGCCCGATTCGCGCAGTACTTGAATCGTGGCCGCCTCGTCGCCGTCACGCACGACCAGTACCATGCCGATGCCACAGTTAAACGTGCGATACATCTCGTCATCCTCAATGTTCCCGTGCTCCTGCACCCAATCGAAGATCGCGGGCCGGCGCCATGTGCGCGCATCAATGACGGCGTGAACCCCTTTGGGCAGGACTCGCGGGACGTTGCCGGGAAGACCCCCGCCGGTGATGTGCGCCATCCCGAGCGGTGCTTGTGCCTGCAAGAGCATTAACAACGACCGGCAGTATATGCGCGTCGGGGTGAGCAGGGCATCGCCCAGCGTTGTCCCCGCGAAGGGCGTATCGAGCGGAGTGCGGCTGCGCTCCAAGATTTTGCGGATAAGCGAGAAGCCGTTGGCGTGCGGGCCGCTCGAGGCGATCCCAACCAAGACGTCGTTGGCCCCGATCGCAGAGCCGTCGATGATCTTCGTGCGCTCGACGATACCGACCGCAAAGCCTGCCAGGTCGTAGTCCGCGCCGCTGTAAAGTCCCGGCATTTCCGCGGTCTCGCCGCCGATCAGGGCCATACCCGCAAGTCGGCAGCCCTCGGCGATGCCCTGGATTACGCGGGTGGCTATAGGCACATCCAGTCGGGCGGCTGCCAAGTAATCCAGAAAAAACAGCGGTTCGGCGCCTTGCACGATGATATCGTTGGCACACATCGCCACCAGATCGATTCCGATCGTCTGATGCCGATCGAGCTCCAGGGCGAGCTTGAGCTTGGTGCCAACACCGTCGGTGCTCGCGACCAGCACTGGCTGCTCATAGTCGCGAGCGGGAATCTCGAACAAACCGCCAAAGCCACCCAGCTCACCGAGCACACCGGGGCGCGCTGTGCTCTTCGCCACAGGCTTGATCGCGCGCACCAGCGCGTCGCCGGCGTCGATATCCACGCCCGCACCACGATAGCTGAGAGGGGTTCTGCTGGATTCGCTCACATCAGGCTCCGAGACCGGAGATGTTCTATGTTAGGGCGAGGCCCGTGAGGTGTAAACCTTGACTTCGCATATGAGCTTGCATAGCGTGCAAGCGAACCGCGGAACCGCCGATGCGAGGCGGTCGATGCGAAGCGGCTGAGCGGATCAAGCCCGGGTGCGCCAGGAGGAACTCAGCGTTGTCAAACAGGACGAACGGATCATGAAGTTCTACTATCTGCCGAATGCGATCACGCTGGTACGCCTTGGATTGGTGCCCGTGTTTATTGTGGTGCTCAAGGCACAAGACTATACGGTGGCGCTGTTGGTTTTTGCCGTCGCCGGTTTGTCCGACGGGCTCGATGGGTTTATTGCCAAGCGTTTCAATCTTGTGACGCGCCTTGGCGCCATTCTCGATCCACTCGCAGATAAGGTACTGCTGGTCAGCGCCTACATCATGTTAACCGTCCTCGGGCATCTGCCGTTCTGGCTGGTCCTCACCGTCGGTTTTCGCGATTTGTTGATTGTCGGCGGATACCTGGTGTACACGTCCCTGATCGGGCCCGTTGCTATGCGCCCGACCTATCTCAGTAAGTTCAACACGTTTTTGCAGATTACGCTGGTTGTCGCGATTCTGGTGCAGCAGGCGATGGCCCTGCCGCTTGTCCTTTTGGTGCAGATCTTGATCTACGGCGTGTTCATAACCACGGTTTCCAGCGGCGTGCACTATGTGTGGATCTGGGGGGTCAAACGCGAGCCTGATGCGATGTCCGACTCGAAACCGCCCGCTAATTAGCGCGCGGCATACGGTGCTCGGCGGCCCGACGGCCGCGGTAGCGCAACGTCGGGAGCAAGTCGCCAGGGCAGAGTGACGCAGGTGCCGTTGCCGGGGGAGAACCGCGTGGGAGGTGGCAATCGGGGGGCGCAGCGTAACGAACGGCGAGGATCGCAGGCCGACCCGCAATCATGACGCAACAGCTTTTCCTTAATATTCGCCTCAGCGACGCGGCTTCATTCGATAATTTCCTGATGGGTCGTAACCACGAGCTTGTCGAGCGGTTGCGCGCGGCAGTCCGCGCTGTGGGTCGGGGACAGCTGTCCTCGGAGCGGGTGCTGTTCCTGTGGGGTGCACCCGCGGCGGGCAAAACGCACCTCTTGCAGGCCGCGTGTCATCTGGCGCAAGAAGGCGGCCGTGTTGCGCCAGCCTACATTCCCTTGGCCATGGCCGCACAGATGTCGCCAGCCGTACTGGAGGGCCTGGAAAAACTGCCCATGGTGTGTCTCGACGACATCGATCGTATCCGGCGCGATGCTGCGTGGGAGACGGCGTTATTCAGCCTGTGTGAACGGTTGCGCAATCGCGGAGGGTTGTTGGTCGCGGGCGCGCGTTCGGCACCATTGCGCATCGGGTTTAAGCTGGCGGATCTCGCGGCGCGATTGGGCTGGGGCCTGGTCTACCCGTTGCGGCCCCTGACCGATGCCGAGAAACTCGAGGCGATGCGGTTACGTGCACGCAATCGGGGGTTCGAGTTGCCCGAGGAGGTTGCACGCTACGTGCTGAGGCGCTATCCGCGCGATGCGCAATCACTGTTTGAGCTGTTAGATCGCATCGATCGGGCGTCATTGGCCACGCAACGGCGCGTTACTATCTCGCTTGTTCGGGACCTGGAGTGAGGGCGCCTTCCTTCGATGGCGGCCATGGATTGTGTATGGGTCGCAACAGCGGAGGGGCGAGTATCGGCACCCGCGGGGGTGGCCTCTTGCCCCGGCTAGCAAGCGCGGCACCATAGCGGCGCGCAGCAAGGATATGTAAGCATCTCCTTAACCGCCACCCAGCGCTCTGGCGACTGTGGCGAGGCGGGCACCTAGCGCCTGGCACAGTTCTTTTTCATCCCCGCTCAAGGGCCGGTTGCTCTCCATACCTGCGACGTGGCTGGCGCCGTAGGGTGTGCCCCCGGTCGTTGTGCGCCCGAGCGCCCCTTCGCTGTAAGGCAATCCCACGATGATCATGCCGTGGTGCATCAGCGGCAGCATCATCGAGATCAAGGCCGTCTCTTGCCCGCCATGCATGCTGGATGAGGAGGTGAACACGCTAGCGGGTTTACCTACGAGCTTGCCCGAGAGCCACAACGCAGTCGTGGTGTCGATGAAATGCTTCAGCGGTGCTGCCATATTACCGAAACGCGCGGGACTGCCGAGCGCCAGCCCGGCGCATTGTTGCAAGTCGTCCAGCGTGACGTATGGGGGGCCGCTCGCCGGGACCGAATTGGCACTGCGCTCGGGCATTGGCGAGACCTCGGGCACAGTGCGCAGGCGGGCGTGCATGGGTGGTATTTTCTCGATTCCGCGCGCCACCTGTTGCGCCATTTGCGCAACGGCGCCGCGGCGGCTGTAGTAGAGTACGAGAATATCGTTCATGGTAGCCATCTACAGCGTGCGGGTTCTCGTGCACACTATGCGATACCGGCGTGCTGACGACGCCCGACCCCCGGGCGGACGCCGTGCTGGCTGCCCCACAGGGGCAAACGAGGTGCATTTTTGCCGCGATACGGTTAATCTCTTTCCTTGACAGTCTATACATACAGGCTGATACTTTGTAGTATTCGCTGCCGTGACTGGTGCGCGCCGGACAAAAAACTCAGAGCGGAGGATATCGTTGAAAATGAAAAGGCTTAATCTTGCATGGAAAGTGTTACTGCTGGGTGTCGTTTTGGCTGTGGCAAGTGGCTGTGCGACTACGAAGGAGGAAATCGCCGGGGTTGATGCGCCTGATGCGCAGCCCATGAAGAAGGAGGCGCCGGAATTGATGCCGGCGCAACCGGGTGAGATGGGGCCCGAGGGTATGGTCAAGGAAGAGGTGATGATGGTCGAAGAAGAGGGGCTGACACAGTACACCGTCTTGCGCGGTGACAACCTGTGGGACATCGCAAGCTATCGCGTCATCTACGGCAACCCTTATCAATGGCCGCTTATCTACCGGGCGAACCAGGACCAGATCGCCGATGCGGACCTGATCCAACCGGGCCAGGTGCTCGTCATCCCACGCGAATCCGCGGCGAGCCAGATTGAAATGGCGATCCAGCACGCCCGCTCGCGCGGTGCCTGGCAGTTAGGCGTGGTCGAGCAGTCCGACCGCGAGTATCTGCAACGCAGTATGTAACAGCTAAGCTCGATTTTTCTCGCCAAAGGGCCCCGGAAAGGGCCCTTTGCGTTTTGTTAGTTTTTCAGTTTTCCGATAATTTGAACTGGAAAAGCTCGAATGCGTCCGTGGCCTCGATCCGCTTGGTGGCGCGGATTTTGTGTCCGACTTCGCCGTCATCCAGGTACAAATGCCGATCGGGTTTGAATATACCCTTGTACGTGACTAATCTCTGCGTTCGATTTAGCGTCTTGATTCGGGGGAGCAGTAATGCCGGTAGGAAATCACCATCAGCGTGGTCGTCGGTCAAAATCTTAATGGCGACGGGATCCGCGGTCGGGGCCAGACGACTGACCCCGGCCTCGATGTCGACCGGACCCGTGCTTTTTAACCAGCGAACAATACCGATTCCCCACGCCTGATCATGCGTTCGTGATCGTGTCGCGACGAGATCACCGACGCGCACGCTGCCTTCGCTTACGCCTGCTTTAGCCAGGGCGAAGCCGGTCGCACTTTCATCGCGCAGTACCCACGACGAGTAGCCCGCCTGATCGGTCAGGAATGTTTCTCCGCACTCGAGTTCATCGGCCCCCGTACTCGGCGCAAACGACTTGCCACCGTTCACACAGTAATTGATCCAGGTGATACCGATGGCGACGTCCACTTCATCGCCTTGCTTGAAGTCAGTTCTAGGAAAAGAACGCGTGGGGTTGATGCCCCAGACCTTGATCATCCGTCCCAGCATGTCCCGTGCATCGTCGGTGAAAAAGTCGACCTCCAAGCCCTTCGGGTCAGGTTGGTGGCCTTTTCGCAGGGCCGTGAGTTGCTGATGGATCACCTGTGCCAGCTCAATTGAGTTCAACAAACGATAGCGCTGGGGCTCCTGAACATCGGCTTCGCGGGTGTAAACTTGTCCGCCGCTGTCGCTTTGCTGGTCGATTAGAAACTGACATTTCTGGTCATAATACTTCGTGGCTGCCTGTAACTGCGCGATCGGGGCCCAGCGATCCAGATAGCGCCGTACCTTCTCGGTCATTCGTGCCGGCAGATGGTACGGATTGCTCAGATCGACCAGCACGGACTGTTTATAGACATGGCTGATGCTGCTATTTGGTACGGTGTCGTTAAGCGGATCGGCGACCGGCATGTCCGCCGCACCATTTCGTTCTGCGTACGTATACAGCTGATGAATCTCGCGCCAGATGCCTTCCGGGTACGACGTGTAGACCTGATACGACGTGACCAGGATCTCCGTCAAGTAGCGGATCGCGCGTTGGATCGCGACGATGAGCTCCGTGGCGGGTTTGCCGGCTGAGGGTTGATCATTTCGCAGAGCGGCGTTGAGCACTATGCGTTTGTAGCCATAGGACATTTCAACCTGGAGCTGACGGACTTGCCCCGCCGCGGTCTTGCTTTTTTCGTTCATTGGGAGCGCTTGGCCCAGGTACTGGCGCTGCAGTTCCCGGCAGATTTTATCGACGGGGACACGATACAGCTCCAGCAACGTCAGTCTTCGCTCATCATCAATCTCGCTGCGATTGAGGCTTGACAGCAACTTGTACACGCTGCGGCGAGAGTCAGGAGCATTGAGGAGCGGGAGTTGCGCAAGCTGTTCTTCCAGCCGGGCAGGATGCGTCTCAACGTCGCTGGCGGATGTCGCGCCTTCATCCGGCACGGTGAGCGTGAGGGCCATATCGTCTCGTCAGGTTCTGGTCTTATGTCAGATTGTAGACAGCGCAGCGCCCCGTGCCAATTTCCCAATTATGCGGGTGTCGGCGCAGCACACCCCTGTTGCGTGAACGCAAGACACGATCGCACATCGGTATGCGCTTTGCACGCTCGACCCACTGCAGCGACATCTTTAGAATTCGATGGCATTGAGTGCCCGGTGGCAGCGCTGGATAAAACTTTATGAAATCTCGGATGCTCTGGCTTTCGGCCGCCATACTCTATTATGGCGCTATGCTTGCGATCCAGACATGGGGGCCGGGCATGGCTCAGGTGGCGGCTCACCCCACGGCAGCAGCACCCTCGAAGGTGCTCTATGCCGTGGTCTACCTGGGCCTGGGGATGGTCCTCCTCGGGGCGGTGGCGCACGTCTTTGCGCAATCCACCGCTGCCCTGTGGCGGCCGTTGATGCTGTGTATGGGGGCGGGCCTGGCGTTGATGCACATTTGGGTCGCGGCAGTCACGAGCGGCACTTCCATGAGCGCAGAGCTGTGGATGTCCGCCCTGCTTGGACTTGCCTTAACCGTGGTGATCACCCGCGTTGTGCCCGAGCGGATCTGGCTGCGCTGGTATGGCGTGAACGGGGGTAAGGATTGAGTTGTGAAGGGGAGCGTGGGTAGTACCGTGGTTGCGTGCCAGAGTGCCGATCTTCCGGGCGGCGAGCTGGGTTTCGATCGCACGCGTCTCGTGGCTGGCTCAAAGCAATTATGAACCGCTGCAGGCGATACCTCATCTCAGGGAAGGTTCAAGGGGTTTTCTTTCGTGCCTCAACGCAGGATACCGCCCGGCAGCTGCAGTTGAGCGGTTTTGCCCGAAACCTGCACGATGGACGCGTCGAGGTTGTGGCATGCGGTGATGAATCCAGTTTGCGGCGGTTGGAGGCTTGGTTGAGGAAAAGCCCGGGCTACGCCCGCGTAGACAACGTGATTGTCGAGGACATTGCAGCGCGCGCCTTCACGGACTTCGAGGCGCGTTGAGCTTATTGCGGAAACCAGCGCGTGTTCCAGAGTTGAAACACGCGTGCCGGATATTTGTTCTTTCCTGTGCTTCCATTGTAGCGCGCGAGCGCGCGCACACGATTGCCATTTTCCCGGTCCAGGTAATAACGCAGGATAGTGCAGCCAAAACGCAGGTTGGTGCTGACGTGAAAAAGATTGTCTTCTGTCCTGCCGATCTCCGCGAGCCAAAACGGCATCACCTGCATTAACCCACGCGCACCGGCGATCGAGATAGCGAACGGGTCAAAATCGCTTTCCACCTCAATAACAGCGAGGACCATTTCCGGAGTGAGCTTGGCGCGAGTGGCCTCCCGGTGAACGTTCTTGAGTAACTCAATGCGGAATATCGCGTCCGGGATCTTTTCTTCGAGTCGCCGTGACATGTCGGCGAGCCACACCCATGCATCGAAGCGGTCGTGAAAACTGTCTGTCTCATTTGCGGCGCGTTTAAGCAGTTCCTTGAGCTGCGAGTCGACTTGAGCGGGCGTTAGCGCGGCGAACGCGACCGATGCTAGCGACAAGTAGCCCACCAGGGCGCAAACCGTGATGCGGTGCATATTCTTGATTTTCTGCTAAACGGGGTGGCTATCGACATCATGAAGCATAGCCCGCGAAATGGACATTGTCAGCGGCCTGGGTGTTGGGATGCCCGGGTACCGTGAGCGCGCGACTCCGTTAGTTGTAGCGCCTACCGGCGGCTATTCTAATCGGGTTCTCGCACCCGAAGGCGAGGTACTTTCTTGTCGCGACAAGAAAGTACCCAAAGAAACGCTCCC
>VRUB01000228.1 GCA_019456345.1 Nitrospira sp.
CAGATTCGGCTGATGTTGGCGTGGGCAAGGGCACGACAAGTCTCGCGCTATTGATCACAAATCGTGGAAAATCGGCCTAGCATCAAGGTGTTATGGCCGATCAGGAGTCCAAGACCGCAAACGGATGTTCGGGCACAATAAACGCGTTATGATACAAAACGCCTACGCCGCCAGACGCGGGTTGTAGGCATCACCACATTGCTAACGGAGGGGTATTTACCATGAAAACAAGCTTTTTTTCACTCAAGATCCATAAGGTGCTGTCGGTGGCGGCAGCCGCCCTTTTGGGCACTGTCTTGGCCGTCGACCGTGCGTTTGCGGCCGAGCTTCTGGTCTACACCGCCCTTGAGGCCGAGGAACTCAAACCTCTCCAGGATGCGTTCCGAAAGGAGCACCCGGATATCACGATCAAATGGGTTCGGGATTCGACCGGAATCATCACCGCCAAGATACTGGCGGAGAAGGACAATCCCAAAGCCGATCTCTTTTACGGCACGTCGGCGACGAGCCTGTTAGTGGCCGATAGTCTGGGTTTGTTGACGCCCTACGCTCCGAAGGGGCTAGACAAACTCGATCCCAGGTTCCGCGATCCTCGCAATCCGCCACACTGGGTCGGCGTAGACGCCTATGCTGCCGTCATCTGCTACAACACCATCGAGGCGAAGAAATACAACCTGCCACAGCCGACCTCGTGGAAGGACTTGACCAAGCCGGTTTATAAAGGGTACCTCGTTATGCCCAATCCGAACTCGTCGGGTACCGGGTTCCTCACCGTCTCCGCGTGGTTGCAGATGATGGGTGAGAAGGAGGCATGGAAGTATATGAACCAGCTCCATCAAAACATGGCGGTGTACACGCACTCCGGGTCCAAGCCGTGTCGGCTGGCGGCAGCGGGCGAACACCCCATAGGGATCTCCTTCGCCTTCCGCGGCGCGAAGCTTAAGCAGAAAGGTGCGCCACTCGCTCTGATCACCCCCAAAGAAGGCGTCGGTTGGGAGGTCGAGGCCAGTGGAATCATGAAGGCCTCGAAAAACAAAGAGGCGGCCATGAAGTTCATGGATTGGTCGATCTCACCGGCGGCGATGAAGGTGTTCAATCAATACCTGCCACTCCTTGCGCGCCCGGATTTGGCGAAGCCGGTGAAACACTTTCCCGAAGACACACAGGAGAAGATGATCAAGAACGATTTTGCCTGGGCGGCCGACAACCGTAAGCGCATTCTTGGCGAGTGGCAGAAACGCTACAACGTGAAGAGCGAGCCGAAGGGCTGATTAGGGACCGTCTTTAGTAAGGCCTAACGGCCGCCGCTGCAGTTAACGGCGGCGGCCGTTTCGTTTGGTATGTTGTAGCTCTGACAGATAGCGCGCAGGCATGAAGATTTGATCGATGAGCGACGCCCAGCCATCCACAAAAGCTAAGAAATCGCCGTATCTGAGGATCGAATCGCTAACGAAGCTGTTCGGATCATTCGCGGCGCTCAAAGACGTTGATCTCGAGGTCTACGAGGGTGAGTTGGTCTGCTTCCTCGGTCCTTCGGGCTGTGGCAAAACCACGCTTTTGCGTTGTATCGCCGGGCTCGACATCCAGACAAGCGGGCGCGTCATCCAGGCCGGCAAAGACATCTCGACACTTCCGCCGAGCGCACGCGACTTCGGCATCGTGTTCCAGTCGTATGCCCTGTTTCCGAACCTGACAGTCCGCAAAAATCTGGCCTACGGGCTTGAGAATCGCCGCATGAAGAAGGCGGCGATCCAGACGCGGGTCGACGAGCTCCTCGAGCTCGTGGGGCTGACGGGGCAAGATGATAAATATCCGTCGCAGCTCTCGGGCGGCCAGCAGCAGCGTGTGGCGCTGGCGCGAGCGCTCGCGAGCTGGCCGGGTCTGCTGCTTCTGGATGAGCCTTTGAGTGCGCTGGATGCCAAGGTGCGTGTGTACCTACGCCACGAGGTCCGGCGCCTGCAGCGCAAGCTCGGGATCACGACCATCATGGTGACGCACGATCAGGAAGAAGCGCTGACCATGGCCGATCGCATCGTTGTCATGGACCAGGGTGTCATAGGTCAGGTCGGCACGCCACTACAGATCTACCGCGAACCGGCGACCTCGTTCGTGGCCGACTTTATAGGGGCTATGAATTTCGTTCCTGGGACCATGGCTCGTGTGAACAAGGTTCGCCTCGGCAACCTGGAACTCGCATGCGAGGCAGATGACGTCGCGGCGGGAGCCGCAGTGTCGGTTGCGTTCCGGCCCGAGGATATACTTGTCCAGGGTGTTGAGGGCAAAGAGGACAAGGCCTTCGAGGCACGCGTCGAATTCATGGAGTTTCTGGGTTCGTTTTACCGGGCTGATCTGAGTTCGGTGGCCCTGGGCGATAATCGTATACAGGCCGAGCTCTCCATCAACCTGGTCCGCCGTATGGGTATCTCTGAGGGCGCGTCACTCCCGGTCATGGTTCCCAGGGAACGCATCCGCGTCTATCCGGGAAGCCTAGACCATGACTGAGGTTGCCGTTGCCGGCGCAACCCCGCTGCGCCCCAGGCTCAGTCGCGACGACCTGATTCGGGGCGGGGGCCTCGTCATCATGGGGGTGTTCCTCTTCGTTGTAGTATTGTTTCCGCTCTACGTCCTGCTTTCGAAGAGCTTCGAGGATGCGGACGGAAAGTTCATCGGGTTCGCTAATTACATCGAA
>VRUB01000048.1 GCA_019456345.1 Nitrospira sp.
CGGCGCGTGATCACACTCATAGGTCTTTCGGTACCGGAAAAAAACAAGGGCGGCATAAGCCGCCCTTGTAGTGTAGGACAAATTGCCCAGTCGTAAATTTAGTTCTTGGGTAGATACTTCACGGGCAGACCGTCGGTGGCGGTTGGCGTCCACTGAAGAGCGGCGCCTTGGCTCACGGGTGTATAAGTGACCGATGTATCCTTAGCATCGCCGAGCGTGTTCACGTCCTTCAGATTTACCACAATTACGCCAAAATTGCCCACGGTAACCGCAGACACGTACTTGGCGCTATAGCTGCCGGCGAGGGCCAGACCCAAAGAGGTATGGTTGCTTTGCGGGATTAAGGCCAGGCTGCCGATCTCACTAAAGGCGACGTCGACCGCCGTTCTGGCCGCGCTCGCCATGCTGGCCGCTTCCGAGACCCGCGCGCGAATGGTGTAATCCTGGTAAGCGGGTACTGCAATCGCTGCCAGGATACCGATGATCGCGACCACGATCATCAACTCGATAAGAGTAAAACCTTGTTGGACCTTCTTCATTTGGAGCCTCCAAAAAATCAACGGGTTACAACTTATAAGATGCCGCGAAAAAAACCGGCCCAACACCCATGATCGGGACCGTTAAAGCATTGAAGGCTCCCAAGTCCGTTTAGGGCCGATGCTTTCCGTGACGTCCTCAGTTAAAGTCGTAGCAAAGCTGTGCCGTGTGTCAAATCCGCACAGCAGGTGCTACACAGATGTCACAAAAGGAATGCAGGAATTGTGCCATATACTACCTCCTGCGGACCGGCGGCAAGCGCTCGGACAAAAATCTCAATGACTCAACCGCTTCGATCATGACGGTCGTGGGCGTCAGCGGTCTAGGGCGTGGGCGTCAGCGGTCTGGCGTGCGCAAAGTGACGCATTACGGCACCTCTGGGGTGACGCTCCGCGTCACATCACAGATTTTTTGGCGCTATTTGGCGATAAACTGTCGACCCAGGCCGCCGATCGGACCTACTCGATACCCAGTTTTTCGAGCTTGTAGCGCAGTGCCCGGAACGTGATGCCCAACAGCTTGGCCGCCGCCGTCTTATTGCGGTTGGTCTTGGCCAGCGCGTGCTCGATGGCGCCGCGTTCCACCTGCTCCAGATAGTCCTCCAGTGAACCGTCGGCGGAGAAATCAGGATGGGTCATTTCACCGGCCGGCTGCGAATCGTCGCGCAGCTGCAGGTCGTCCGCAGAGATCTCCTGGCCGTCACACAGGGTGAGGGCGCGTTCGAGTATGTTTTCAAGCTCGCGCACGTTCCCGGGGAAGGCGTAGTGCGATAGCGCCTCCAGCGCGTGTGGCGACAAATGCGGCACGGGCATTTCCTGAGTCTCCGCCAGGCGCTGGCACACAGCTTCGGCCAGCAACGGAATGTCCTCGGGCCGCCCCCTGAGACTGGGCACAGGCAGCTCGATGACGTTCAAGCGGTAGTACAGGTCCTGGCGAAATTTTCCTTCCTTTACAAGCTCATGCAGTTTCTTGTGAGTGGCGCTCAGGATGCGCACATCCACCCGGATCTCAGTCTGCGCGCCCACCGGGCGTATCGACTTCTCCTGGATTGCCCGCAGCAACTTGACCTGCATATGTATCGGCAGATCGCCCACCTCGTCGAGGAACAAGGTGCCGTCATCCGCCGCCTTGAACAGGCCTTCTTTGTCCTGCACTGCCCCGGTGAAACTGCCCTTCTTGTGCCCGAAGAACTCACTTTCCATGAGCTGCTCGGGGATCGCACCGCAGTTGACCGGGACGAACGGCTTGGATCCGCGGGGGCCGAGATCGTGGATCAATCGCGCAACCAGCTCCTTACCGGTCCCCGATTCACCGCTGACATAGACGGGGGCCTGGCTGCGGGCGAGTTTTTCGATCATGGCGCGCACTTTATGGATCGCGGGCGATTCACCCAGCAGCTCGCGTGTGCCCAGGTGCTCGGTCTTGGGTGCCGGGGCCTGGCTTACCTTGAGCGCACTGCGCACGATGCTCCGTAAGTCATTGAGATCAAGGGGTTTTGATACAAAATCGAAGGCGCCGGCCTTGAGCGCGGCGATCGCTGTTTCCATGTTCCCATGGGCGGTGATCACGGCGACCGGCAGCTGCGGATGTTTGTCCTGGATATGGCGCACCAGGTCGATACCGTTGCCGTCCGGCAACCGCATATCGGTCAGGCACAGGTCGAAACGAAAGTCCTGGAGTAGATGGCGCGCTTCGTCCAGATTGGCCGCCGCGCGTGTCTCCAGGTTCATCCGGCCGAGTGTCAGCTCGAGTAGCTCCCGGATGTCCGGTTCGTCATCAATGACAAGTACCTGTTTCTTATTCATAAAATCCCTAATTCGCCACAGTCCTCAGCGCGCGCGAAAGTGACATGGAAGCGACTGCCTACGCCTCCGGGCCCCGGAAAAAAGTCCACCGCGGCCGCGTTTCCTTCGCACAGTTCACGTGCAATATACAGGCCAAGCCCGGTGCCTTTGGGGGTAGTGGTGAAAAAGGGCTCGAAAATCTTGTCGCGGATCTCCTCCGCTACCCCCTTGCCCCAATCGATGACATCCAGAAACGGTCGCCCATCCGGACCGGTGCCGCATTGGTACTTTACCAGCAGGTTGCCGTTGTACGGCGGGCTGTTGCGCAGCGAATTTTGCGACAGATTGCCGACGATCTGGTAGAACTGGTCTGGATCTATGCACACCTGCAAACCGTCCGCGCCGTAGACTGCGAACGCCTCGCGCGGCACGCTGAGCGTGTCGGCGAAATGCTGCATGAACTCCTCGAGCCACGACTGCAGTGGGAGTTTGACCGGGTTCACCTTGTCGCGCCGGCTGAGCTGGGTAATGTTCTCCACAATTACGTTCATCCGCTGACTTTGCTCCGAGATGATACGCACCAGACGCGTTTCTTCTGCGCCTTGCGGGGCGGCTTCGCCGAGCAGCTGGGCGGCGTTGGCGATAGCCCCAAGGGGATTGCGGATCTCATGGGCGATGCTGGCCGTCAATCGTGCCAATGCCGCCATCTTCAGTTGCTGCGCCTGCTGCCTGAGCATGGCCGCATCCTCCAGGAATATCAGGGTTCCTGTCTGACGCGGCGGTTCCCCGAGCATGATAAACCGGGAGATCAGCGTATAGCCGGTCTCGACATTCAATGGTGCGCGCGTGGGTCTTGTCGGGTTTGCCGCCCATTGAGCGAGCTGGGCTGCCAGCTCGGCCGACACGCTCGCCAGCACGGCTCGGCCAGACCCTTGCGGTATCCCGAGAAAGGTTTCCGCGGTCCGATTCATCATCCGAATCCGCCCGTCGCGGTCACACACCAGCACGCCCGAGTGCAGACGCTGAATGACGAGGGCATTGAGCTGCGTGAGGTTGGCCAGGTCGACGCCGCGTCGCTCGGCCAGGGCCTCGGTCGCGCGCAAGCGGGTGGCGAGGGTGTAGCCCAGCATTGCCGTGGCAAACAGGCCAATACCCAGCATACCTACCTGCGGGTATCCCTGTATGACCTCGCTCATGTTCACTTCCGCCCGGGTCCACCATCCCCACGAGTGCTCGACCAATGCGGCCAGCGTGGCCAGCGCGGCGTAGAAGATCGTGAGCTTTTTGCCCAGCATCAAGCTGCTTGCGGCAACTGCGACGAGCAGCAGCAGCCCCAGCCCGCTGGACAGGCCCCCGCTCGCGTGCATGAGAAGCGTGATCAGAGCGATGTCGCCGAAGATCTGCATCGTCGCCTGGGCGTCGAAGTCAGGCCAGCCGCGATGAATCGTGATCAGCGACCCGATGCCGAGGGCGGCGTAGATCAGGCTACTCACAAGGAAAAGCTCAGGCGAGCTGACCCCAAAGGGGTGGATGGGCGTCGATGTCAGCGCCAGGACGGCGGCCCCACCAGAGACGGTCAGGCGGTAGTAGTTGTAAAGCGCAAGCAGCTTCCAGTTTTGTGCAGCGACAGCGGCCTGGCTGGCGACGTGAGCAGGTACCGGGGTGACCATCCTTTTGTCTATAGCGTCCATAGCCCTTCAAGTAGCATAGCTTTTGGCTGATGGCAAAAGCGCGAACGTCATCTCTGTGTCGAATTAATCCCGGAGCTTGGGTTCGCCCCGATCATTACGGCACCTTCAAGACGCGCGACCGAGGGCGACACGGTTCGTTGTAAGGCTTCGGCGACGTGTTTTTGCCTCTGATAGAATCTCTTCGCCGTCTACCTGTAAGTATACGATGTCGGCAAGGCGTATGCAGTGTGTCATCTCGCGGGTCCCGGCTCGGATTCGTGACGTTTCGGCACGGGCATCGGCACCGGTCTCTGTCGGCAGGCGAGGACAGTCGCCCGGGGCCCCGAATGGCGCATGCCGGGGTCCCCGCCAAAGTGCGGTATACCAGCACAGAGTAGTGTGAGTGGGTGAAACGGCGCGGGGTGAGGCGGGGGGTGTCGCGCGCATCCGGTGAATGCTCGCGCCGGCGAACGGACGGACCCAGGATGGTCTGTCCCGGTCTTGCAAGTGGAGCAGGAAGCGAAACGCTGCAAGTTGGTCGGGGTGAGAGGGTGAGCCGGGACCGAACGTCCAGTGAACGTTCGCAGACCGGCGAACGCCCGGCGGCAGGGAAGACGCCGGGCCGGGAATCCGATTACCCCAACAGGGATGTTGGTCGGGGTGAGAGGATTCGAACCTCCGGCCCCTGCCTCCCGAAGGCAGTGCTCTACCAGGCTGAGCTACACCCCGAAACCGGTCGCGGTCAGTAGTCGCGATGAACGGAAAAATAGGCCAGATCGAGCAGGGCTTGTTTGAATGGCGAGCCCGGGATTGCGGCGAGCGCCCGACGCGCCAGGTTCGCCTCGACTTCGGCCTTGCGCGCAGTGTACGCGATGGATCCGGTAGACTCAATTGCGCCGATTACCGCATCGATTTGCTCGAGGCCGCCGCGTTCGATAGCGTTACGTAACAATCGTCGCTGCGCCCCGTCGCCCTCGTTGAGTGCGTGAATCAAAGGCAGTGTTGGCTTGCCTTCTGCCAGGTCATCGCCGATGTTTTTGCCGAGCGTGTGGTTGCCTGCGCTGTAGTCAAGCACGTCATCGATCAATTGAAACGCCGTACCCAGGTGCATGCCATAGCTTGTCATCGCCGCTTGGGTCTCCGTCGCCTGCGCCGTAATGACCGCGCCCAACTGTGCAGCGGCCTCGAACAGCTTTGCGGTCTTGCTGCGAATCACCTGAATGTACTGCTGCTCCGTGATGTTTGGATCGTGGCAGTTCAACAACTGCAGCACCTCGCCCTCGGCGATAATGTTGGTCGTTTTCGCGAGGATCTCCATGACCCGCATGCTATCGACCTCGACCATCATTTCGAACGCACGCGAGTACAGGAAATCTCCGACCAGCACGCTTGCCTCGTTACCCCAGATCGCGTTCGCCGTTGATCGCCCGCGGCGTAGCTGCGAGGCGTCCACGACGTCGTCATGCAAGAGCGTAGCGGTGTGGATGAACTCAATAACGGTCGCGAGCTGAATGTGATCGCGGCCGCGGAAATCGAACGCCTTGGCGCTGAGCAACACCACGATCGGCCGCAGCCTTTTGCCCCCGCTGTTGACGATGTAGGCGCCGAGCTGGCTCACCAGCGCCACGTCTGAGCGCAGGCGCTCCTGGATCTCGCGGTCGACGGCCCGCATCTCCTCGCCGACCAGGGCGCGTACACTGACGAGTTCGTCGACGATAGGCTGGGTTTGTATTTGCGGCATAGGGAAGCCATGCTAGGGGCCGGTCTGGCGGGCGTCAAGCGATTTGACCTGGTGCGGGCGACGCATTAGAATTCCCGCCCTTTGGAGCGCACAGGCCAAGGTGGTCGCTGCGCCGGTCCGGGGCCCTGGTGGAGGCACGACCATGTATGCGGTGATTAAATCGGGCGGCAAGCAGTACCGCGTGGCGGTGGGCGACGTGATTCGCGTAGAGCGGCTGCCGGCGGCACCCGGTGAGTCGGTCAACCTCGACCAGGTTTTGCTCGTGGGCGAAGGCGCGGACGTGCGTATCGGCGCCCCATTGTTGAAGGAATCGGTCACCGCCACCGTCAGGGGCCATGGCCGGGGCGAGAAGCTGCACATTTTCAAGATGCGGCGGCGGAAGAATTCGCGGACACGAACGGGACACCGGCAGGCCTACACGGAGTTAGAGGTCACAGGAATCGGTGGCGTGACCAAGGCCAAGGCTGCGGCACGCAAGGCCCCGGCCGAGCCCGCGCCTGAGGAGCCGGCTGCGCCGCCGGCCGATGAGTCAGAAAGCGACTGAGGATATCGAGATGGCCCACAAAAAGGCGGGGGGCAGCTCCCGTAACGGAAGAGACTCGGAATCCAAGCGTCTCGGTGTCAAGCGTTTCGGCGGCGAGCAGGTGCTGGCAGGCAACATCCTGGTGCGACAGCGCGGCACCAAGTTCCACCCGGGGCTGAATGTCGGGATCGGCAAGGACGACACCCTGTATGCGAAGATTAAAGGGCGTGTGGTTTTCGAAATCAAGGGCCGGCGCGAACGCAAGACCGTACGCATACTACCGGACTGACGCGGCGCTGTGCCGCTGCCACGGACTGGACCCCGCTTTGTGCCCGAAGCGGGGTTTTTTTATTAGCAAAACAGTGAAAAGTGGCAAGTAACAAGTAACAAGGATAGGGATCAAAGCAACTGAATGGGGTACTTGCAACTTGCAACTTGCTACTTGAAACTTCCGTTATGAAATTCGTCGATGAAGCAAGCATTCGCGTCGAGGCCGGTGACGGTGGCAACGGTTGCCTAAGCTTCCGGCGCGAGAAGTTCATACCGCGTGGTGGGCCGGACGGCGGCGACGGCGGCGACGGCGGCAGCGTTTACGTGGTCGGCCGGGTCGCGCTCAACACCCTCGCCGACTTTCGACATGCACGGCTGTTCCGGGCCGAGCGCGGTCGCAATGGGAGTGGTCGCAACCGCACAGGCCGCTCCGGTGAGGATCTGTTTGTGGACATGCCGGTGGGCACCTTGGTGCGCGACGCGAATACCGGCGAGCTCATCGGCGATCTCGCGCGCGAGGGCGCGACCATGCTGGTGGCGCACGGCGGCAAGCGCGGGCTCGGCAATGCCCGCTTCAAATCCAGCACCAATCGCACCCCGCGCCGCACCACGACGGGCAAACCCGGAGAGCAGCGCCAGCTCGCACTCGAGCTGCAAGTGCTGGCCGATGTCGGGTTGCTGGGCCAGCCCAATGCGGGCAAGTCCACGTTTCTGCGCGCCGTCTCGGATGCCCGTCCCAAGGTGGCGGGCTACCCGTTCACGACACTGTACCCGCATCTCGGTGTGGTGTGGATCGAGCCGCATCGCAGCTTTGTCGTCGCCGATATACCGGGCCTGATCGCGGGCGCAGCGCAGGGCGCGGGCCTGGGGGCACGTTTCCTCAGACACCTGGCGCGCACACGTATACTGCTGCACCTGGTGGACGTCGCGGCGTCTGATGAGACCACCGAGATCGTGGCCGGCGTGAACGGCGTGGTCGATGAGCTGGTGCAGTACAGCGCCGCGCTCGCCTCGCGCGAGCGCTGGCTGGTCTTGAACAAGATCGATCTGGTACCGCCGCAAGAGCTCGAGCAGCGCTGCAACGCCCTGGTGCGAGCGCTCGGTTGGACGGGTCCGGTATTCCGCATCGCGGCCATCAGCGGCGATGGGTGCCGTGCGCTGGCGCGCTCGCTGATGCAGCATCTCGATACCATCAACAAGGAAACCGATATCCATGTCGCACACGCAGAGCGCTGAGTCGCGCCGTGCCCTGACTGCGGCTCGTAATGTGGTGATCAAGGTCGGCACCGCCGTGTTGACGCGCGATGGTCAGGGTCTCGACCGTGCCGCCATTTCGAACTGGGTGGTGCAAATGGCGGCCTTGCGCCAACGCGGGCTGCGCCTTGTGCTGGTGACCTCGGGGTCCATCGCCGCCGGGATGCAACGCCTCAAGCGCCGCACCCGGCCGCACGCGCTCTATGAGCAACAGGCGATGGCCGCGGTGGGGCAGGTGGAGCTGGTGCACGCCTACGAGTCCTCGTTTCAGGAGTACGGGCTGTACACCGCGCAGATACTGCTCACCCATGACGACCTGAATAATCGTCAACGCTATCTTAACGCGCGCAGCACCTTGCTGGCGCTGCTGCGCCTAGGAGTGGTCCCGGTGGTCAACGAAAACGATACAGTCGCCACCGATGAGATCCGTTTCGGCGACAATGACACGCTGGCGGCGCTCGTGGTCAACTTGGTGGAAGCCGACCTGCTTGTGATACTGACCGACCAACCGGGGCTGCTCGATCGCAACCCGCGCTTGCACGAGCAGGCCAAGCTGATTCTGGAGGCGGATGTCGGCGATCCACGCTTGGCGGCGGCCGCCGGTGACTCGGGGGTACTGGGCCGCGGCGGCATGCGCACCAAGCTGCTCGCGGCCGAGAAGGCCGCGCGTTCGGGGGCCGGTACCGTGATCGCCCCGGGACGGGATCCGGATATATTGCTGCGTATCCTCGACGGGGAGCAGGTGGGAACCTATCTCAAGCCGGCGCAGGGCCGCATCGCGGCGCGCAAGCAGTGGCTTGCGGGCCATTTGAAGGTACGCGGCAAGCTGTTTCTGGATGAAGGTGCGGCGAAGGTCATTCGCAGCGCCGGCAAAAGCCTGCTAGCGGTGGGCGTCAAGGCGATCGAAGGAGACTTTGCCCGCGGAGAGATCGTCGCCTGCCTCGACCCCCACGGACGCGAGGTGGCACGCGGCCTGGTGAATTACAATGCCGCTGAATCCGCGCGCATTATCGGTCATCCCAGTGACCAGATTGAAACCATCCTCGGGTACGTGGACGAACCCGAGCTGATTCACCGGGACAATATGGTATTGATGTAGGGTGGCGCGCCTTGCTTTAAGCTACAAACCTACCCGCCGAGCGCGCGCACCTTGGCATTCAGCCGGCTCTTGTGGCGCGCCGCCGCGTTTCTGTGCAGCACGCCCTTGCTGGAGCCGTGATCGATTATTGGGACTGCCTGCTTGTACGCCTCCTGGGCGGCGGCCTGATCTTCCTCGGCGATGGCTTGGCGCACCATCTTAATATAAGTACGCACTTTCGAGCGCAGGCTGACGTTGCGGGGACGGCGCCGGGCCGCCTGGCGCACGCGTTTTCTCGCTTGGGCTGTATTGGCCAATGGTTCTACCTCGATCCAACGGGCTAGAGTCTGAAAGGCGCGCCACTATGCGGATTTTGCCCGACTTTGTCAATCCCCGGGCGTCGCTGTGCCGCGCTTGCGGCGTGATGCGCGGCGCGGGCAGATCGCTTATGATCGGCGCTTTTCACCCACACCGGAGACGGGCGCACCCGACCACCCTGGTGTCACGCACGCTGCTCAAGTCCACCGCCGTCACCGGCGGCATGACCCTCATTTCGCGCATCACCGGTCTGATACGGGATGTGGCCTTTGCTCATGTTATCGGGGCCAGTGCCGGCGTGGCGGCCGATGCCTTTTTCGTCGCCTTCCGCATCCCCAACTTCTTCCGCCGCATCTTCGCCGAAGGCGCGTTCTCGCAGGCATTCGTGCCGGTGTACTCTGAGCACAGCGACCGCGTCACCGCGCAGGAGCGACAGGCCTTCCTCGATCATGTCAGCGGTGCGCTCGGGGCGATCGTCATTGTCGTGACGCTGATCGGCGTCATCGCCGCGCCGTTGGTGGTTACGCTGCTAGCGCCCGGGTTCCTGGGGACGCCGGAGAAGTATGAGCTCACGGTGCGAATTCTGCGCATCGTTTTTCCCTATCTCGCGTTCATATCGCTGGTGGCGCTCGCGGCGGGGGTGCTGAATACCCACGGGCGCTTCGCGGTGCCGGCCTTCACGCCGGTGTTGTTGAACCTGTGCCTGATCGCCGCCGCTCTGTGGCTCGCCCCCGTACTCGGCAACGCGGGGCTGGCGCTGGCCTGGGGCGTGTTGATCGCGGGCGTGGTGCAGCTGCTGTTCCAGCTGCCGTTCTTGCAGCGTGTGCGCGCGCTGCCGCGCCCGCGCATTGCGTGGCGTAACCGGGGTGTGGCGCGCGTGTTCAGGCTGATGCTGCCCGCGGTCTTCGGCAGCTCGGTGGCGCAGATCAATATGTTGGTGAATACGCTGCTGGCGTCGTTTCTGGTGACCGGCAGCGTATCCTGGCTGTATTACGCCGACCGCTTGATGGAGTTTCCACTCGGCGTGTTCGGCATTGCCCTGGCCACGGTCATTCTGCCCACGCTGTCGCGCACGCACATCAGTGCCTCGCGCGAGGAGTTTTCGCAACTGCTGGACTGGGCATTGCGCTGGGTGTGTATTATCGCCATACCGGCTGCATTGGGCCTGATGGTGCTCGCCGGGCCCATTCTGGCGACCCTGTTTCAGTATGGACGCTTCACCCCGGTTGACGTCGAGATGACCGCGCGCGCCCTGATTGCCTTCGCGTTTGGTCTGCCCGGCTTCACTTTGGTAAAGATTCTCGCCTCCGGATTTTATGCGCGCCAGAATACGGGGACGCCGGCCCGGATTGCGGCGGTCAGCTTCGGAGCCAACATCGTACTGGCACTGGCGTTGGTCTATCCGCTGGCGCACGTGGGGCTCGCGCTGTCGATTTCGCTGGCGGCGTTCATTAACGCCGGGTGGCTGTTTCGGTTGTTGCACAAAGACCACGTGTACGTGCCCGCGAGCGGGTGGGGCAAGTTCTTCCTGCGCATCGCGTTGGCGAGCGGCGTTATGGCGCTGGTGATCGGCTGGGGCGCAGGCAGCCTGTCGAGTTGGCTGGAGGCGGATTTCCTCTCACGGCTCTCGCGCCTGGTGCTCTGGATCACGACCGGCGTCCTGGTCTATAGTGCGTCGATCTTTATCCTGGGTATCCGGACCAAAGAGTTACTACTGGGCCGAAAGGGGCAGCTTGAAGGTGATGGCTAGAGAATCAGCGATAGCTCAGATCGTACCGTGTGACGATCCGCGGGTGTTCACGCTGGTCGAAGCCCTGGAGTTGTTCCCGCTCGTGCGTCGCATCACCGAGGCGGCCTACCACGAGCTCGAGCCCGTGCGTCGCAAGCTCGAAGCCATGATCCCCACGAACCCGCATATGCAGGATGTAGAACGCCACTACGAGATCATCGTCAAGGGCTGGGTCGGCAAGATGGAACGGCTCGGGCTTGTGGTCAAGGGGCTTTGGCTGATTGATTTCGATACCGGCGACGGCTATCTGTGCTGGAAGTTTCCCGAGCTCAAGCTGGGCCACTATCATGCCTACCACGAAGGTTTCTCCGGGCGCCGGCCCATCCCCGAGGTGGTGGAAGAGCTCGATCCCGATTGGGCGCACTGCTGAGCCCTCGCACCCTCGCGTTTTCCTGCCGCGCCCGTCCGGCGTGCGGCAGGAACTTCTATTATCGAGGCGCTAATCTTGTTCGTTTTGCGAATCTAATCAGAAAGATAATGCACTGATATGGAGCTCATACGAGGGCTGCATAATCTCAAGCCCCGGCATCGAGGTTGCGTCGCGACCATTGGAAATTTCGACGGCGTTCATCTTGGCCACCAGGCCGTCGTCGGCCAACTCGCCGAGCGCGCCCAGGCGTTAGGGTTGCCTACGCAGATCATTCTGTTCGAGCCCCAGCCACAGGAATTCTTCCGCCCCGAAAGTGCCCCACCGCGGCTCACACGTTTTCGCGAGAAGTGGCAGGCGCTGCGGCGCTACTCGGTCGATCGCGTGCTGTGCATTCGCTTCGATGCACGTTTCGCCGCCATGGAGCCGGAGATCTTCGTAAAACGTGTGCTGGTGCAGGGCCTGGGTGTGCGTTATCTGGTTGTCGGGGATGATTTTCGTTTCGGCAAGAATCGGCGCGGCGACTTCGCTTTCTTGCAACGTGCGGGGCAGGTGCACGGTTTCCGGGTGGTGAACGTGCATGCTGTGGAGATCGATGGGGAGCGGGTCAGCAGCACCCGCGTTCGCCAGGCGCTCGCTACCGGCGACCTGGCAACCGCCGAGAAGCTGCTGGGGCGGCTGTACAGGATGTGCGGGCGCGTGGCGCACGGCAACAAACTCGGTCGCCGCATCGGCATGCCCACCGCCAACATCTACGTGCATCGTAAGGTCACACCGATACGGGGCGTCCATGTGGTGGAGGTCTTCGGGCTTGAGACCGAGCCACTGCCGGGTGTGGCCAACGTCGGAACGCGACCGACCGTCGGGGGAACGCGCACCTTGCTCGAGATCCATCTGTTGGACTTCGATGGCGACATCTACGGGCGTTATCTGAGCGTGAACTTCTTGCGCAAGCTCCGTGATGAGGAACGATTCGATTCACTGGAAGAGCTGAAAGATCGCATGTTTTCTGATCTCGAAGACGCGCGCGCATTTTTCCGGGACTACCATCCCCAAAAATCCCCGCTCGACAGCGGAGAAAACGTCGCGTGAGCAGCACAGGTTCGCGGCTCGCCAGCCCGAGGTTTGGGTGCCGGATAGTGCCGACTTTCTTCGCGCGCGCTCAGCCATCGGGACGACGCTCGATTGCCTGCGCGCTTTGGGCCGAAAGCGGGGTGGCTGGCTGGTGAGGCCGTTGTGACAGATTACAAAGATACATTGAATCTCCCGCGCACCGAATTTCCCATGCGCGCCAACCTCGCCAAGCGCGAGCCGGGGTTTCTGCAGCGCTGGGAGGACATGAACCTTTACGCCAAGTTGCGCAGCGCGCGCAAGGGCCGGCCGCTCTACGTCCTGCACGACGGACCACCTTACGCCAACGGCGACATTCACATCGGTCATGCCGTCAACAAGATCCTCAAGGACATGGTCGTCAAATCCAAGGCCCTGGGCGGGTTCGATACGCCTTACATTCCCGGGTGGGACTGCCATGGCCTGCCGATTGAGCTGGCCGTGGAGAAGAAGATCGGTAAGGCCGGATTGCAGGTGGATCCGGCGGCGTTTCGTCGCGCCTGCCGCGAGTACGCCTACGAGCAGATGACCCGTCAGCGCGAAGACTTCAAGCGTCTAGGCGTGATCGGTGATTGGGATCACCCGTATCTCACCATGGACCATCAGTTCGAGGCCAACATCGTTCGCGCGCTGGGCCGTGTGGTGGCGGGAGGGCATGTTTACAAGGGCTACAAGCCCGTGCACTGGTGCGCGGACTGCGGCTCGGCGCTGGCCGAGGCGGAGGTGGAGTATATCGACAAGACCTCGCCGGCAGTCGATGTACGCTTTGCCGTCGTCGACGAAGAGCAGTTCCTTGCGCGTTGCCAGCATGCACCCGGCCACGAGCACGAGGGCAAGGGCCCGATCTCGGTCGTGATCTGGACGACCACGCCATGGACCTTGCCCGCGAACTACGCCGTCGCCCTGAACCCGCAGCTCGATTATGCGCTGGTGGAAGCCGCGACCGATCGCGGGCCCGAGCGCTGGCTGCTGGCCGAAGCGCTGATGAAGGACACCATGGGTCGGTACGGCATCGATGACTATCGCGTCATTGCCTATTGTCGCGGTACCGACCTCGAAGGCATCGGCTTGCGTCACCCGTTCTACGACCGCGAGGTACCGATCATCCTGGGCGATCACGTTACCACCGAGGCCGGCACCGGCGTCGTTCACACGGCACCGGGCCACGGACTCGAGGATTATCTGATGGGCGTGCAGTACGGCTTGCCGATCGAAAGCCCGGTGGGAGATGACGGCAAGTTTGTAGCCGGTACCGAGCTGTTCGCCGGCGAGCACGTGACCGAGGCCAACGATCACATTATCGAGGTGCTCAAGGCGCGCGGCGCGCTGGTGCATGCGGCGGCCTTCCGCCACAGCTATCCGCATTGCTGGCGCCACCGTACCCCCATCATCTTTCGCGGCACCTCGCAGTGGTTCATCGCCATGGAGGGGCTGCGTCAGCCCGCAATGCGCGAGATCGCCAACACCCGCTGGATCCCGGACTGGGGGCGGGCACGCATAGAGGGCATGGTGCAAAACCGCCCGGACTGGTGTATCTCGCGCCAGCGCGCCTGGGGCGTGCCGATCACGCTGTTTGCGCACAAGGAATCAGGCAAGCCCCATCCGCGCACGCAAATGTTTATCGACGAAGTCGCACGGCGTGTCGAGGACAAAGGGATCGATGCCTGGTTCGAGCTCGATGCGCAAGAGCTCCTGGGCGAGGAGGCCGGGGATTATCAGAAGGTCACCGACATCCTGGATGTCTGGTTCGAGTCCGGCGTGACCCACGTATGTGTGTTGGAGCCGCGCGGGGAGGCGTGGCATCCCGCCGGCATGTACCTCGAGGGTTCCGACCAGCATCGTGGGTGGTTTCAGTCCTCGCTGCTGACCTCGGTGGCGATATTCGACCGGGCACCGTATCGCGAGGTACTTACACACGGCTTCACCGTGGATGCCGAGGGAATGAAGATGTCCAAGTCGCGCGGCAACGTCATCGCGCCGCAGAAGGTCATCAAGGTGATGGGTGCGGACATCCTGCGCGTATGGGTCGCAGCCACCGACTATCGCAGCGAGATGAGCATCTCCGATGAAATACTGAAACGCATGGCCGACTCCTACCGGCGAGTGCGTAACACTGCGCGTTACCTGTTGGCGAATCTGCACGATTTCGACGCAAAAGACGCATTGCCGGTGGAGGACCTGTTGCCCCTGGATCGTTGGGCACTGGAGAAGGCGCAACGATTACAGCAGGAAGTCATCCAGGGTTACGAGGACTACAGCTTCCATCAGATCTATCAGAAGGTTCACCAGTTCTGCGTGCTGGAGATGGGAAGCTTCTATCTCGATGTGCTCAAGGACCGCTTGTACACCATGCAGGCCGGCAGCCACGGCCGGCGGTCGGCACAGACAGTAATGGCTCATATGCTCGAAGCGCTGGTGCGCTGGCTCGCCCCCATTGTGAGCTTCACCGCCGAGGAGATCTGGCAGCACATGCCGGGCAAGCGTGAGGACTCGGTGTTCCTGGCGACCTGGTACCACTTTCCCGATCTGGCGCCGCTCGTCTCGGCGAACGGCGCGGCCATGGACCTGGGGTTCTGGGAGCAGGTGCTCGCAGTGCGCGAGGCGGTGAGCAAGGAGCTCGAGCGGTTACGGATCGCGGGCGGCATCGGCTCATCGCTCGACGCCGACGTGGACCTCTACTGTGCGCCCGAGCTGGCCGAGCGCTTGCACAAGCTCGAGGACGAGCTTCGGTTCGTGTTAATCACCTCGTATGCCCGCGTGCACCCGACCGACGAGCGACCCGCCGACGCGCTGGAAACAGCACTCGAAGGATTGTGGGTGACGGTGGCCCCGTCCGAGTATCCGAAGTGCATTCGTTGCTGGCACCATCGTGAAGACGTGGGCGCGAACACCGACCATCCGCAGATCTGTGCGCGCTGCGTGGAGAATGTGGTCGGCGATAGCGAGGTTCGCCGGTACGCCTGATGCGCAAGTTCTGGTGGATAGCCGTCCTTGTCGTCGTTCTCGACCAGCTCACCAAGCTGGCCGCGGTCAAGTTCCTCACGGTTAGCCCGATCGTGGTGACGTCCTTTTTCAACCTGCAGCTGGTGTACAACACCGGTGCGGCATTCGGGTTTCTGAACGACGCGAGTGGGTGGCAGAACATGCTGTTTGTCATTATCGCCATCATCGTGTCGTTGTTTATCATTGCTATGGCGTTTCGGCTTGGCGCAAACGATGTGCAGGTCATGGTGGCGCTGATGTTGATCCTCGGCGGTGCCGTGGGCAACCTGATCGATCGCGTGCGCCTCGATTACGTTATCGATTTTATCGACCTGCATTACCAGATCTGGCACTGGCCCGCCTTCAATATCGCCGACTCCGCTATCAGCGTCGGTGCCGTGCTGCTGGTGCTCGACGTCTTCGGGTTGGGCTTTCCCAAGCGCCATGATTAACGCTAATATTGCATGAACTCACACCAGAGAGCGCAAAGATCACAGACTGGTCACGCTCCGTTTAACACTGGGCGTGGGCCGGGGCCGATCAGGTTGCTATGGCGACGCTTCGAGATTCCTTGCCTGGAGGCGTACAGGCGATCGAGGGGGGTGCCGTGCGCAGCCTGCCGCGCGCGAGTTTCCCGAGCGGGATCGAGCTCCAAGCAGGGCTGGTGATCGGATTCGAGATCGCCGGATACGGTGAGGTTCGGGGATGGTGGTCAAGGTGTCGGCTGCTACAGTATGGGTGGACTTCTCCCATCCGCTGGCCGGGTATGACCTGATTTTTGACGTGGAAATGATAGCTGTTGTGCTACAGGCTTGATTGGACCTCGTGTGCCGCCTTCGTCATAATACGCGACCAATCTGAGATTTCGATGATCCAACTGCCATGCATATGACACTCGCAAGTCCGCGCGGTTTTTGCGCCGGCGTCGATCGCGCCATAGAGATCGTCGAACGCGCGCTGGAAATATTCGGCGCGCCCATCTACGTGCGCCACGAGGTGGTCCACAATCGCCTGGTCGTGGATCAGCTGCGCAACAAGGGCGCAATCTTTGTCGAGGAGATCGCCGCGATACCCGATGGGGCGACCGTGATCTTCAGCGCGCATGGGGTATCGCGCGCCGTGCGCGCGGAGGCGGAGCAGCGCGGGCTGCGCGTATTCGATGCTACCTGTCCGCTCGTCACCAAGGTGCACATGGAAGTCCAACTGCACCGTAAGAAAAATACTGAGTGCGTACTGATAGGTCATGCCGGCCACCAGGAGGTCGAGGGGACCCTGGGGCAGGCCGAGAACGGGATCTATCTGGTCGAGACGCCGGATGATGTCGGTCGTCTGGAAGTCAGGGATCCGGACAACCTCGCTTTTGTTACGCAGACCACGCTGTCGATGGACGATACCGCGCTGGTGGTCGATGCGCTGCGCCGGCGATTTCCTAAGATCAAGGGGCCAAGGCGGGAAGATATTTGTTATGCCACTCAGAACCGCCAGGACTCAGTCAAAGAGCTGGCGCGCCACTGTCAGGTCGTTCTGGTGGTTGGATCGTCGAACAGCTCGAACGCCAATCGTATGCGCGAGGTCGCCGAGAGCCTCGGTGCACGCGGCTATCTTGTCGACGGGCCGGAAGATCTCAGGCGCGAGTGGTTCACCGGCGCCGAGGAGATCGGCGTGAGCGCAGGGGCATCGACGCCCGAGGTATTGGTGCAGCGGGTGCTGGCGCAGCTGCGCGACTGGGGCGCGAAGTTGATCGAGGAACGCCCCGGCAAGACCGAGAGTGTAACCTTCAAGATTCCGCGGGCCCTGAAGAAGGCCACGGGCTGAACGCGCTCTGGCGGCGCACACAACGGTTGTTCACCGGCGGGCACTCGAGCGCCCGCCGGTGCCGCAGTGCCGGGAAGTGGCTGTGAGTCGTCTTGCGCCGGGGCCGGCATCCTCCTCCACATTTCCATCCTTGGCGTTACCTGCGTTCGATCGCTCAATGCTGCCCTGGTACCCGTTCCCGGCCGAACCGCTCGCGGCTACAATGGGAATCGAGCCCCGAGTGGGCACGCTTGAGGACGCCGCCGGTCGATGCAAACAGTTGCGATCTTGCGGGCAAATGTGGCGAAAAATAACTAAAATGTGCCGAACTTCTTGAAACGTGATATATCCATCAAATCGCGTCAAGGCCCCGAACCGCCCTCGTACAGGTTTCTAGCCGAACGGCTGTGGCGCAGATGCGAGCCGTGCTTGATCGCGGCGCTATGATTCCGCGAGTGCTGGCGTCAAATTCCCGGACGACACGGCTGTAGTTGGTTTCCGCGCGCATACGGGACGACTGGATGCTGTGTATCCTGCATTGTAGCGGCTACGGCGATGAGAATTAGACTCAACCACATTTGTCTTTTATAATCTTTTCAAATGATTACGCAAAAGACATGCCATGACGACGAGCTTCGCGCCTGGCTGCGCAGATACGGCATCAACCCGACCAGCCAGCGCATTGAGATCGCACGCGTGTTCTTCTCACGTTGTATTCATCTTTCCGCCGAGGACGTATTCAAGCTCGTCAACACCGGCTCGCGGCGCGTATCGAAGGCCACGGTCTACAACACTCTGGCGCTGCTGGTCGAAAAGGGTCTGGTGCGCCAGGTGGTCGCCGACCCGGCCAAGATCTTCTACGACTCCAACACCGGCCCCCATCACCATTTCTACGATGTGAGCACCGGGGAGCTGAGCGACATCGATGCCCACGGCGTTAAGGTCTCGGGCCTACCGCCGTTGCCGGTGGGCACGAGCCTCGAAGGCGTCGACGTGGTCGTACGCCTTCGCCGCGATCAGTAATTACTCGTTTCCCTGTCGCTTGGCGCCGTATTGGTCCCCAGATGGAAACCCCTTATACTCGCGGCCCGCATGCCGGTGTAGCTCAGTTGGCAGAGCAGCTGATTCGTAATCAGCAGGTCGGTGGTTCGAGTCCACTCGCCGGCACCAATAAATCCCGATTAAAATCATTGTTCGACACTTGTCGAATTGGCAAATAAACCGGCAAGTGGCAAAAATTCATCGCTTCACCTTCGGCGGCTCTATCTTTCTCGGCCTACGCAAGTAGATACGATTCGTCGTCCTGGGATCATCATGGCCTAGCAGCTCGGTGGGGTTGTCGGCTTCATCGGCTGACAGCGAACGGATATCGTGAAGCGAAGTCACCGAACGCCAAAAGCCAGCAATCCGTCGCCGGTAGGCGTGGGCATGGCTTTTCGCGCCTGCCTCGCGTACAATGCCGCCATTGCAGCGCCCTTCTTGTAATCAGTTTGGAAGTCCCTCCCAGTTTCATCGGTAGCGCCTCCCCTAATCTCGCTTGCAGGGACGAACTGCAAAACACCGCAATTCAACCTAAACAGAG
>VRUB01000229.1 GCA_019456345.1 Nitrospira sp.
GAACGAGCAGTAAAGGAGTTTTTCCCCTTTCCCGTCGCCCTTGCCTTTGCTGCCGTCGTCCGCCATCCCCTAACCCTGTCTGTCTCTATCTAAAAATGCAGCGTTTCGAGAACAATTGCTAGGCTCGCGTCCTTACCTAGTTTATAGCACATTCCCCATGGGATATAGCCAACCTAGGTCCGTTTATCGATGACCTCGTCGATCAACCCGAATTCCACTGCCTCACCAGCCTCCATGAAGTAGTCGCGATCCGTATCCTGTTGAATTTTCTTCATCGACTGGCCCGTATGTCTGACCATGATCTTGTTGAGCCGTTCGCGTACACGAAGGATCTCTTTGGCGTGAATATCGAAATCGCTCGCCTGACCCTGGAATCCTCCAAGCGGCTGATGAATCATTATTCGCGCGTGCGGCAGGCTATAGCGCTTGCCTTTGGCCCCGCCAGCAAGAATAAGCGCAGCCATGCTCGCGGCCTGGCCAACGCATACCGTACTGACGTTTGGTTTTACGAACTGCACCGTGTCGTATATCGCCAGACCGGCATCTACCACCCCGCCAGGTGAATTGATGTAGAGATGGATGTCCTTGTCCGGGTTCTCTGATTCCAGGAAAAGCAGCTGCGCGACCACCAGGTTGGCTGCATGGTCATCGACCGGCCCAACCAGGAAGACGACGCGCTCCTTGAGCATCCGCGAGTAGATATCGTAGGCACGCTCGCCCCGGCCGGTCGTCTCGATAACCATCGGTATCAGGCCAAGGCCGGTGGGCGTTGCGGCGCCGGATCCACTTGGTCGTTCTGTCATCGCCGATTCGATCCCCGTATGTAATGCCGCTCCATCAATTACTAACGGCACTCAATCTTACAAGCTCCTGAAATGTCATGGATTTGTCGCTAAACTCTGCCGTGCCCAATAGGTGCTCAATGGCCTCAACTTCCACCACTGCGGCCTCGATTTCAGCAAGCCGCGCAGGAGTAGCATAGCACGCGCGTATGAATTCTTCAGGCGACTCGTATCCCTGCGCCATCTCGGTGACGCGAGCACGCACCTTGTCGGCATCCGCCTTGATATGATGCGCCTGGATGGCCTGTGCCAATGCCAGGTTTCGTGCCACGCGGCGCCGTGCCGCCTGCTCGTAAGCTGCGGATTCATCGGCCGTTTCCGTCCCGGTCTGACCCTTGGAATCACGCAGTGTATGATACAAGCGACTCACATAGTCTATCTCGGCTTTTAGCAATGCCTGGGGTAGCTCGAACTCGTTCGCATCCACCAATGCCTCGAGCACCCGGGCCCGCATCAGCGCGCGCAGGCGCTGGTCCATTTCCCGCTCCAAGTTGGCGCGCACCCGCGCACGCAGAACATCCACAGTGCCGTCCTCGATGCCGTATTGCCGCACGAAGTCCTCGTCGACCTCGGGTAACGATGGCTCCGCTACCTCCAAGATCCTGACTTCGAATTTCACCGGTTTTCCCGCCAGCTCCGGCTTGGGATGCTCCAGCGGAAATTGCAGATCCAAGCTGCGCGTGTCGCCTTTTTGCGCTCCTACCAATCCTTGCTCGAAGCCGGGCATGAAACCGCCGGCGCCGAGAACCAGCTGCATCGCGTTCGCACTGCCGCCGTCAAATGCCTGCCCATCGACCGTACCAACGAGATCCACAGTAACGCGATCGCCGTCACGCGCCTCGCGCTGGTCCGGTTGCCAAGCTATGCGCTGCTTTCGCAGTGCCTCGATCGATCGATCCACATCCTCGGAGGTAATGCTGCAGCGCGGGCGCTCAATCGCTTGACCTGTAAGGTCGAGCTTGGCGATCTTCGGGTAAACTTCGAACTCAGCGACATAGGCAAACTCCTTGCCGCGTTGCACGGGCTTGCGCTCGATCACAGGACCGGCGACGGGATTCAGCCCCTCGCGATGGATGGCCTCACGAAAGGTGCTTTGGATAAGCTCCCCGGCGACTTCTTCCATAACCTTGCCACCAAAGCGTGCCTCGACGACCTTTAACGGAATCTTGCCGGGTCGAAAGCCAGGTATCTTCACCTGCTGCGAAACTTTCTTCAGGCGACTCGCGATCGCCTGCTCAAACTGCTCCGCAGATACTGCCACACTCATCCGGCGCCCCAAGGCACCCTTGTTTTCAACTGAAACCTGCACCGTACAACCTCACGAAAATGTAAATCGATTTTCCACTGCCTCGGTCTGCTGCCGTCATCACACCGCCGTGGCACAAGTACCAATGGATGGGCCCTCGCGGCCGCCCGAACGCTGGTGCGAATGGGGAGAGTCGAACTCCCACGGGTTACCCCACTGGATCCTAAATCCAGCGCGTCTACCAGTTCCGCCACATTCGCAAGTTCGTGACCAAGCAGGATTGTGCCACAGCGCAAGGGCCACGTGGACACACGTTATGCCTGTATGCGATCCAAGCCAGTACGTTACTGTGTTGGCCTTCAGGACGGCGGACACGACAAGAAAGGGCTAATGCCAAAGCAGCATAAGCCCTTCAAGTTGGTGGGCCGTGCAGGGCTCGAACCTGCGACCCGCTGATTAAGAGTCAGTTTAAATGGCATTCGCTGACATTCTATGTCAACGCTACGAATCACAACACCCCTATATTTACGGCTGCAAATAGTGCCATCTTGTGACTTGCCATGTCATCAAGCGCCATCTAAAAT
>VRUB01000049.1 GCA_019456345.1 Nitrospira sp.
TTCTCGATCGTCCGCGCGTCGGACCGGTCACCGGCCAAGTCCACCCGCGGGATCCGTACGCGCTCGGCCAGTCGCGGCCCCTCGCGCGCCAGGTCTTCGCTCGAGAAGACCTCCAACCCGGTCGCCGGTTGCCCGCCCATGGCCCGGCCGCTGAGCGGCGTGGGTTTGCTCGCCTGGTTCGATCCCGCTTGCCGGTCAAAGCGCCAGTACCCCAGCTCGTTCGTGATGTGCACAAAGCTAAAACCCTCATCGACTACCAGGCGGCGCAGCTCCTTTTGCAGATCGACGCTGTTGCCCGCGGTCAACAGCGTGCGGAAACTATGCGAATCGGCCGCCCGTTGCAAAACCCGCCCGTATTCTTGCTCGAGTTGCTTCAAGCCCGCGCCGGCCAGCGCAAGATCACTCTTGACCTTGAGCAACAGGTTGTCACGGGTGAAGTGGTTGAACCAATAGAGTGTGAGCCCGAACGTAGCGGGCATCGCCAACAGCGTGGGAAACAGCACCAGGACGAGCAGCTTGTACCGCAGCGTTGAGCGGATCAGTGCCCGGATCTTTCCCGGCCGTCTTGGCCCTGCGCGCATCAGTGTGGTTTAACCTATGAGTCTTGTGCCGCCGTAGCGCGGGAACGCAATTTCCGTTCCAGGGTCTTGCGCGATACGCCGAGCCGACGCGCGGCCTCGGACTTGTTGCCCCCCGCGGTGTCCAGCACGCGCAGCATGTGTTTCATCTCCACCTGCTCCAGCGTCCAGTCGGTGGGAAAGCCCGTGGTCTCCGCGTTCGACGCGGCAGTTGAATTCGGCGACGCCGACGTTCCGCCCAAGGCGTCCAACGGCAGGCGGCCCAGCAGCAACGCACGCTCGACCAGATTTCGAAGCTCTCTCACATTCCCCGGCCAAGCGTACCGCTGCAGTCGCGAAATGTCTTCCTGCGTAAATGAGACCGGTGACATCCCGAGCTCTTGCGCCAGGTTTTTGTTCAAGAAATCCAGCAGCTCGGGAATGTCTTCGACGCACTCGCGCAGGCTCGGCATCCTGATCGTGACGACGTTGAGCCGATAGTACAGATCCTCACGGAACCGGCCCGCCTTGACCTCCTCACCGAGATTGCGATTGGTCGCCGTCAGGATGCGCACGTTGACCGGCAACTCGCGGTCGGACCCCACCGGGCGGATCTTGCGGCTTTCGAGCACCCGCAGTAGTTTGGCCTGCAGCCCGATTGGCATTTCCGAGATCTCGTCCAGGAACAAGATACCGCCGTTAGCAAAGCTGAACAGGCCCTCGCGCGCCTGATGGGCGCCAGTGAAGGCCCCCTTGGTGTGGCCGAACAGCTCGCTCTCAATCAGGTCGGGTGAGATTGCCACACAGTTAACGGGCACGAAGGCACCGCGCTGGCCGCTGAAGCGATGAATCGCGCGCGCTGCCAACTCTTTGCCGGTCCCCGTTTCTCCCTCAATCAGCACCGACGTGGGCGTTGGCGCCACACGCTTGATCACTTCGCTGACGTCACGCATCGGCTGGCTGCGGCCGACCAAGCCTGCCGTACCGTACAGGCGGTCGACGAAATCGTTGACTTGACGGCGCAAGCCGGTGTTCTCGCGCGTCAGCCGCCGCCGTTCGAAACAACGTTCCACCGCGGTGACGATCTGCTCCAGGCGAAACGGCTTGAGCACGAAGTCCGCCGCGCCCGCGCGCAAGGCGGCGATCGTCGCCTCGACATCGGCGAAGGCGGTGATAAAGATCACGTCCATGACGGCGCCGCTTGCGCGCAGTTCTTGGATGCATTCCAGGCCCGAGCGACCGGGGAGGCGGATGTCCACGATCAGCAGGTCGAAGTGGCAACGCTTGCACAGCTCTTGCGCGGTCTCGGCGTCTTCGGCAACCTCGACCAGGCCGTAGCGTTTTGACAGGGCACGTTGCAGAAAGGCGCGAATGCCGGGCTCGTCATCTACCACCAGGATCGAGGTCGGACGATCGGGATCCGCTTGAGGACCGTTCCTGTTACTGGATTTTTTCTCAACGGACGGATTCAGGGCCGCAGACACGATATCAGCCTCCTCGTTGATGCACGTCCCATATTTCCGGAAAAGTCACGGCAAAATGACATAAAGAATCACCCAAACGCGAAAGTTATGGGTCAATGTGTCGCAAAGTCGGCTTTACGATGCGTCAATTTGACCCGACTGTCAATCCATCGGAAAGGGATATTGCGGCGAGGCGCTCGGGATTTCTGGGTTTTTCCACGAAATTCGCCCATTGGCATCAGAATTGCTACTGAACTAACCACAATACGCCTAAAATACCACAGGAATAAATCGTTTGACGCCTCATCATGCCACCCAAGGTCTGCGTCGCTTGCCGATCCTGCTGCTGCTCGGATCTGTCCTGGCCATTCCCTTGGCGCAGGCCGACAGCAACACGATCCGCCTTGCCACCAGCACCAGCACGGAAAACTCCGGGCTCTTGCGTGTGCTGCTGCCACCGTTTGAACAGCGTACGAGGTACAAGGTGCATGTACTCGCCGTTGGCACCGGCAAGGCGTTGCGCATGGCCCGGGATGGTGATGTGGATGTCATCATCGTTCATGCGCCTGCGGCAGAGCGCGAATTCGTGCGCGCCGGTTACGGGGTCAATCGACGCGATCTCATGTACAACGATTTCATCATCGTCGGTCCCAAGCACGATCCTGCCGGGATCAAAGGCGCGAAGAATGTGGTGGCCGCGATAACGCGCCTCATACGGAGTAATGCGATGTTCATCTCGCGCGGCGACGAATCGGGTACGCACAAGAAAGAGCGCGAGCTGTGGAGGCTCGCCGGTGTGCAACTCGAAGGCCGCGGGTACCGCGAGGCCGGGCAGGGTATGGGGCGAGTCTTGCAGATTGCGGGTGAGCTGCAAGCCTACACATTGACCGATCGCGGCACCTGGCTCGCGATGCGAGACAAGCTTCCGTTACAGATCATGGTGGAAGGCGACACGCGCCTGTTTAATCCCTATGGCATCATTGCCGTGAACCCGGCGCGCTACCCCGACGTCAATTACGCCGGCGCCATGGCCCTGATTGCCTGGGTCACGTCGGTGCACGGACAGCAAATCGTTGGCGATTTTGAAATCGACGGCGAGGCGTTGTTCAAACCGTTGGCGGCACAGGTCAAGCGCCCGGTAGAGAAGTAATCATGGAAGGTCTGCCCGAAGCCAGCCGCCACGCTTTGTTGTTACTGCTTTCGGGCGACTATGAACTTTGGACCACGATAGCGATCTCGTTCAGCGTGTCGCTTAAGGCCATCGTATTGACGGCGCCGGTGGCGCTGGTATTGGCCTTCGTGCTGGCCCACACACGCTTTCCGGGGCGCCGAGTATTGATCTCGGTTTTCCACACGCTGCTGGCGATGCCGGCGGTCGTGGTTGGTCTCACGCTCTATTTGCTGCTTTCGCGCAGCGGGCCGTTTGGCGATCTCAAGCTGTTATTTTCGCAGACCGCGATGATGATCGGCCAGATCATACTGTGCTTTCCTATTCTCGTCGCCATGGGCCATTCTGCGATACAGGCTGCGGACCGGCGCGCCTGGGAAACCGCCGTGACCCTGGGCGCAGGACCGGGGCGAGCCATGCTGACGTTAATGCACGAGGTGCGCTTTGGCCTTATGGCTGCGCTGCTCGCAGGCTTTGGCCGCATTATTGCGGAGGTGGGTTGTTCCATGATGGTCGGCGGCAATATCCTTCACTATACGCGCAATATCACCACGGCCATCGCTCTGGAAACCACGAAGGGCGAGTTCGCCCAGGGCATCGCGCTCGGCCTGGTATTGCTGGTGCTCGCGTTGTTGCTCAATTTCTCGCTCGCAATGCTGCAGGGCAAGGGGGTGATGGTCTCATGAGCGCAGAGCCGCTGTTGCAGTTTCGTCATCTTCGCAAGCACGTCGGCGGCCGCTGCTTGCTCGACATCCCCACGTTTGCCATCCAGCAAGGCCATTGCATCTTATTAAGCGGCGAAAACGGGGCCGGCAAGACGACACTGTTAAAGATTATTGCCGGGCTCGAGCCTCCCGATAGGGCGGAGGTGCATTACCAGGGGAAAGTCTTGCCCTGGCGCGTCGCGCGTCGGCGCTACCGCCACGACGTGGTGTACGTGCATCAGACGCCCTATTTATTCGACTGCAGCGTCACCAACAACGTAGCCTACGGCCTGCGCCGCACCCGCCTGTCACCGGTGGACATCAGGGCCAAGGTGAAGGAAACCCTTGCGTGGGCGGGCCTCGCCCACATTGCCCGGCGCAATGCGCGCCAACTATCGGGCGGTGAAAAGCAGCGTGTCGCGCTTGCCCGTGCGCGCATACTCTCGCCGCGTATTCTGTTGTTGGACGAACCGACGGCAAGCATGGATTACGAATCGCGTGAACGCACCTATTTTTTGATCCAGCGTCTGAAGTCACAAGGTATTGGCGTAGTAATTACCAGTCATGAGCTTCACAGGGTCTCGTCTGTCGGTGATGTGCGTTTTCACCTTCACGAAGGCAAACTTTATAATGATTTTGACTTCCCCGGGCGCCAAGGCAGCGAAAGGCCCGTCGCGGATATCGTGACGGCGTCGAGCTACTCAAATTTGGCCGGCCCAGGCTAACGCGAACACCGGCCCTCTATCGTTAATCAACGACCGTCGTGAGTATGCCTGTTTCATCAACAGCTTCATTTCCAGCGCAGGAGATTACCGGTGTAATACTCGCCGGTGGGCGCGCCCGTAGAATGGGTGGCGTGGACAAAGGGCTGGTGGAGTTGCACGGCAAACCGATGATTGAGCACGTATTGCGAGCGTTGCAGCCGCAGGTTAGCAGGGTAATCATCAATGCCAACCGCAACCGGGATCAATACGCAGCCTACGGGGTAGAGGTAGTCGCCGACATACTGGGCGATTATCAGGGCCCGCTCGCCGGCATTGCCAGCGGGATGCATGCCGCCAATACAACGTACGTGCTGACGACACCGTGCGATTCGCCTTTGATAAGCCACGATCTGGCTGAGCGCTTGTACGCGGCGCTCCTGCGCGAAGACGCTGAGGTCAGTGTGGCGCATGACGGCAATCGCATGCAGCCGGTGTTTGCGTTGCTGCGACGCGACCTCTTGCCGAGCCTGCTCGAATATCTCGAGTCGGGTGAACGCAAGATTGACCGGTGGTTCGACAAGCACAGGCTCGCACTAGCCTATTTTGAAGACAGGCACGACATGTTCATAAACGTTAACAACGCTGACGAACGTGCGGCGTTGGAAGCCAAGCTGGCGGGAGTCAGCGCATGATCAAAAACGCGCGCGTCCCAATTCTCGGTTTCGCCGCCTTCAGCGGCACTGGAAAGACCACCCTTCTTGTGAAGCTGTTGCCGCTACTCCGGCAACGGAACTTGCGCGTGGGTGTGATCAAGCACGCGCCACATGGGTTTGATATCGACCGCCCCGGCAAGGACAGCTACGAGATTCGCCAGGCGGGGGCAACGCAAACGCTGATCGGATCATCACAGCGCTGGGCGCTCGTGACCGAGACACAAGCACCAGGTGCAGGTAGGCTGGACGCATTGGTGCAGAATCTCGACCAGGATGCGCTTGATTGCGTGCTGGTCGAAGGATTCAGGGACGAGGCCTTCCCGAAAATCGAGCTCTACCGCACATGCCTCGGGCATCCGTTGATGTGCGTGCGCGACCGTAGCATCATAGCTGTGGCAAGTGACGGCCGGCTGCCGGTGAGTTTGCAGTTGCCAGTACTTGATCTGAACGATCCTCGACAAATTGCTGATTTTGTCTATGAGACATTGTTCGGCGAGCGTTCACGGACGGCGGTGAAACCGACAGCTAATTATTAACGCGCGCATTTATTTGTTTATACTCGGCCACACCAAGTTACCCAGCCTGTCCCAGTGCGGGATTAGAACGCGGAGATCGCAAAGCACGGCTGTTTTTTCATTGATAGCCCCTGGCACTCAACGCAGCTTATGAGCGACGCAAAACCCAACCCTCAAGCCGGTTGCGGCGGTCACGAAGCCCCCGCGCTTTCGGTTGAAGAAGCGCGAAGCCGTATCGCTGACGCCGTGCAACCGGTTGACGGTTTTGAAAGGGTAGCGTTGCGCAGCGCCCTGGGCCGCATGCTCGCCGAGGATATCCATTCTCCTATTAATGTTCCATCGCATCGAAACTCGGCCATGGACGGATACGCCATCAAAGCCTCCGATCTGGCTGATGACGGCGACGTGAAGCTGACGGTCATCGGTACCTCGTGGGCCGGAACACCCTTTGCCGGAGCGCTGGACACCGGCCAGTGCGTGCGGATCATGACCGGGGCGATCGTGCCTGATGGCGCCGATACCGTCATCATGCAAGAGCGCGTGGAGCGCCGAGGCGATGCGATTCGGGTAGTTGCCGAACACCGGCGCGGAGATAATGTACGGGCAGCGGGCGAGGATCTCACCAAAGACCAGGTGATGCTCGCCAGCGGCAAGCAGCTGTTACCACCTGAGCTGGGACTGCTGGCCTCAGTCGGCATCGCGGAAGTCACCGTTCGCCGGCGTGTGCGTGTGGCGTTTTTCTCTACCGGAGACGAGCTGCGCTCCATCGGCCAGGTGCTGGCTCCGGGCGAGATTTACGACAGCAACCGCTACACACTGTACGGCGCGCTGGTGCGCCTCGGAGCGGAAATTCTCGACATGGGCGTCGTGCGCGATGACCGCGAGGCCACGAAAGAGGCCTTTATCCAGGCGGCGAGCAATGCGGATGCCGTGATCACCTCGGGCGGCGTGTCCGTGGGTGAGGCCGACTATGTCAAAGAGACCCTCGAGACGCTGGGCGAGATCGGATTCTGGCAGATCGCCATGAAGCCAGGGCGACCGTTGGCCTTCGGCCGCATTCGCGACGCCTTGTTTTTCGGGCTGCCCGGCAACCCGGTCTCGGTGATGGTCACTTTCTATCAGTTTGTAGAGCCGGCGCTGCGGCGCATGATGGGACAAAGCGATGCCCGCCCGCTACCGACATTTAAGGTCGCGTGCGCGTCGCGCCTGAAAAAAGGCCCGGGCCGCACAGAGTTTCAGCGCGCCATTCTCGAACGCACCGCCGACGGTGAGCTGGTGGTGCGCAGCACAGGGCAGCAGGGATCGGGCCTGCTCCATTCCATGAGCCTGGCGAATTGCTTTGTGATCTTGCCGCAGGAGGCGGGCACGATCGAGCCGGGAACGCTGGTCGAAGTACAACCGTTTTACGGAATTATTTAAGCTGCTCGCTAATCAATAATACGGGCCAAAGAAAAACAACATGTCAGAAAACGAAAAAAGAGAATTCATCCCGCTCAACATCGCGGTGTTGACTATTTCCGATTCGCGCACGGAGGAAACCGATACCTCGGGCAAGGTGCTGACTCAGCGTTTGACCAGCGCAGGTCACAGGCTTGCCGAGAAACTCATCGTACCCGACAGCATTTATAAAATCCGTGCAGTGGTGAGTAGTTGGATCGCGGATGCCGACGTGCACGCGATAATCACCACAGGTGGCACCGGCGTGACCGGACGCGACGGAACCCCCGAGGCCATAGCACCGTTGCTGGACAAGGAGATCGAGGGATTCGGCGAGATCTTTCGAGCGGTGTCGTACGATCAAATCAAGACTTCGACGCTTCAGTCGCGCGCGCTTGCCGGTGTTGCCAACGGCACCTATATCTTCTGCGTTCCCGGCTCATCCGGTGCCTGCAAGACTGCATGGGACGAGGTGCTCGTGCATCAGCTCGACTATCGCACGCGCCCGTGTAACCTAGTGGAACTGCTGCCGCGCCTGCTGGAATCCTAGTCGCCGCCCGCCCCCAGGGCTTTGGCTTCTGAATAGTATTTTCTGTATCTTCCCCAGGAGTGATGCGAATACTGCTCAGCAATGACGATGGATATCTTGCCGTCGGCCTGGCCGTGTTGGCCGAGGCGCTGCGGCCCGTGGCCCAGCTCGAGGTCGTGGCGCCCGATCGCGACCGCAGCGGCGCCAGCAACTCCCTCACCCTGGATCGCCCATTACGGGTGAAGCAGGGCGAAAATGGTTTCCTTTACGTGGACGGAACGCCCACCGACTGCGTCCACATCGCGATCACCGGACTTATGGATCGGGAACCGGATATGGTTCTCGCCGGGATCAATCGCGGTTCCAATCTTGGTGACGACGTTTTGTACTCCGGCACGGTGGCCGCCGCCATGGAGGGGCGCTTTCTGGGCACGCCCGCCATGGCCATCTCGCTGGCAGGCCCGGCCGGCAAGCACTTTGACACGGCAGCCGCAGTTGCGCTGCAGCTGTTAGACAAGCTGCGCGGGAACCCCTTGCCGGCCGACACCATTCTAAATGTCAATGTCCCGGATGTGCCGATGGCGCAAATCGCGGGCTTCGAAGCAACGCGCCTGGGGCACCGGCATAAATCGGAGCCTGTGGTGCGCACGCAGGACCCGAGCGGTGAGCCGGTGTACTGGGTCGGACCCCCCGGCGCCGAGGCCGACGCCGGGCCGGGAACCGATTTTCATGCAGTGCGTTGCAACTTTGTATCGGTCAGCCCGTTACACGTAGACTTGACCCGCTATGCGGCCCTGGACCAGGTCGCCTCCTGGTTGGACCGAGACCGAGGATGACGCCCCGGTCCGTCGCAGGAATCGGCATGACCTCGCGGCGCACGCGTGACCGGCTGATCGCGCGGCTGCGTGACATGGGCATTGATGACGAGCGCGTGCTGCAGACCATCAAAAAGGTGCCACGGCACCTTTTTATTGAAGAAGCCCTGGCCAGTCGGGCGTACGAGGATACGGCCCTGCCCATCGGTTATGGTCAGACTATCTCGCAGCCGTACGTGGTGGCACTCATGACGCAGGCGCTGTTCGCCGAGCGACCGCTGGCAAAGATCTTGGAAGTGGGCAGTGGCTCAGGGTATCAGACCGCGATATTGGCGACGTTGGCGGCACAGGTCTATTCCGTTGAGCGCATCGGAGCTTTGCTGCAAACGGCACGGCGGCGACTGGTGACGCTGGGATACCGCAACGTGAGCTGCAAGCTGAGCGATGGTAACCAGGGTTGGCCCGAGCATGCCCCGTACGATGGTATTCTCGTCACGGCGGCACCGGCCGAGATCCCGGAGACGCTGGTTACCCAACTGGCCGTGGGCGGGCGCATGGTGATCCCGGTGGGGGACGTCGATATACAGGAGTTATGGCTGATCAGAAACACCGGTACGGGCACCTCGAGGTCCCGCCTCGAGGACGTCAAATTCGTTCCGCTCGTAACCGGGCGAGAGTGATTGAATGCCCTGCACGGTGGCCCAGGCTCCGTCCCAGAGTTGATGCGTGCTCACTTGCGGTACACGATTCCACTATTACTATTTGCTGTTCTGGTGACGGCGTGTGGTTACCGGCCAAGCACACCGAGTAGCGACCAGCGTCGGGGTGAGGGCGCGCCGGGGCCCCAGTATCACCTGGTTTCAGCGGGTGATACGCTCTACAGTATTGCCTGGCAGGCCGGGCGCAATTACCGCGATGTTGCCAGGTGGAGCGGCATCCGCCCCCCTTACCTCCTAAAGCCGGGGCAGGTAATCCGTTTATCTCCGCCCGGGTCAGCCGGCGCAGGATCCGGCAAGAAAAAAAGGACAGTGGTCGCGGGTGATACGCTCTACAGCATTGCGGCGGAATCCGGTGTCGATTTTCGCGATCTTGCCCGATGGAACAATGTACCGCCGCCTTACGTCATCAAGCCGGGGCAAACGCTGCTGCTTTCACCTCCCCAGCCGAAGTCGGCTTCCGCCGGCCCAAGGTCGCGTGCCTCGTCCTCGAGCGGACCAAGTCGCAGTGCGGGGCGGGCACCGGTCAAGGTAGGTTCCTGGGTCTGGCCCACCGAAGGGGCGATACTGGCCCGTTTTTCGCATAGGGGTTTGAACAAGGGGCTCGACATCGGCGGCAGGCGCGGCCAGGCGATTCGCGCTGCGGCACCGGGCAAGGTAGTGTATAAAGGCAGTGGACTTCGCGGATATGGTCAGCTTATTATCGTCAAGCACAACCGCGATTTTCTTAGTGCCTACGCGCACGCCGACCGAATTTACGTTGCAGAAGGTGATGTGATAAAACGTGGTCAGAAGATAGCCGCTATGGGCGGCAGTGGTACCGATCGGGTAAAGCTCCACTTCGAGATTCGCTATCGCGGTTCTCCGGTTGACCCGCTTAAGTATCTTCCGAAAAGATAGGCATATGCCTCCTCGAAAATCGTCTAAGACAAAAAACGAAGAGAAGCGCTCTCGAAAGAACGCCAACTCATCAGAGGAAACGGCCAAGGAGGAGGAGGAGGGCGAGTCGACCACCATGGAGGTCGCCGACGCGCCGGAGGAAAAAAAATCTACGGCCGAAGACACGCAGCAAGCTGATGCTACACGCATCTATCTGAAAGAAATCGGTTTCTCTCCACTGCTTTCCGCCGAGGAAGAGGTCTATTACGCGCGCAAAGCGCAGCGCGGCGACGATGAATCGCGCAAACGGATGATCGAAAGCAATCTCCGTCTGGTGGTGAAAATCGCGCGGCGCTACATGAACCGCGGCCTTGCGCTTCTTGACCTAATAGAAGAGGGGAACCTGGGACTGATTCGTGCCGTGGAGAAGTTCGATCCCGAGCGCGGATTCCGGTTTTCGACTTACGCTACCTGGTGGATCCGCCAGACGATAGAGCGCGGTATCATGAACCAGACGCGCACAATAAGATTGCCGGTGCACGTGCTAAAAGAAATCAACATTTATCAGCGCGCCGCCCGGCACCTGTCTCAGAAGCTAGACCATGAGCCGACCCCCGAGGAGGTCGCCAATCTTTTGGACAAACCGCTTGACGAGGTCAAGCATATGATTGGCCTCACCGAGCGTGTTGCTTCGGTCGACGCGCCGCTGGACGAGGATCCCGACCGCTCCTTGCTCGATGCCATCGCCGACGAGCAGAGCCAAGCCCCCGAGAAACTTCTACACCGGGGAGATCTGCAGGCACAGATCGAAATCTGGTTGAAAGATCTTAACGACAAGCAGCGGGAAGTAGTGGAACGGCGTTTCGGCTTGAGCGGCCGGGAAATCTCCACCCTGGAAGTGGTCGGTGTAGACATCGGTGTTACGCGTGAGCGCGTGCGTCAGATCCAGGTCGAGGCGTTGCGGCGCCTGCGGGTGCTGCTAGAGAAAGCCGGCTACTCGATTGAATCTTTATTTTAGTACCGCAACATCCAACGCAAAAACGAAGAGACGCAAAGTTAATTAACAAAACAGCGTTTGATGGTGAACACCCGTTGCGTCTTAGCGCCTTTGCGTTGAGTAGTTTACTTATCTTCTTGCTCTTCGATCATAAGCAGAGCGGCCACGACCCGGCGGTCTTCGCTCATGAGGACATTATAGGTACGGCAGGCCGCACCGGTGTCCATGACGTCAAGCCCCACATGGGCTTCAATCAGAAGACGCGTGACCGCTGCATGCGGAAACTGCAGGCGTCTGCCGGTGCCAAGAATAACTAACTCGGGATTACACGCCATGATCGTTTCGAAGTGATCCACTTTCAGCTCAACAAAAGCTTGCGGCGGCCAGTCATCGATGATGCGATTCGGGGTAACGATCAAACTTGTCCGGTAAATGGCCTCGTTCACCGTGATCTGGCCCGGGCCGTATGCACGAACGACGTTTAAACGCGAATTAGCGGTTTCCAGTTGAATTTTCATCGTCTCGACCCCCTTTGCTATATTGTACCTGCGATCACCGCCACAATTGACACCCGCCGCGGGCATAGCTATCGTTCATGCCTTTTTACGAGGGCCACAATTCGGGGCAAGCTATCAATCAGTTCTGGGAAAAACGCAGACGCGCGGAGCCCGCAGAAGTACAAATCCTTTACAGACTGGCGTTTAGTGATTCGTGATCGGTGATCCGAATGGTCATCCCATTACGCAACCGTGGGACCAGTCACCAAGCACTAGATTCTAGAGTGTGTTTCCACGTCTCGGCGCCTCTGCGAACTCAGCGTTGTAAACCGGATTTTAGATTCTGTGACCAGGCCCCAATATAGTCAGATGGATGATTTTCCTCGCATAAAGCGGCTCCCGCCGTACGTCTTCAACATCGTCAACGACCTCAAGGCGCAGGCCCGCAGGCGAGGCGAAGACGTCATCGACTTCGGCATGGGCAATCCGGAGCGTCCACCGGCAAAGCACATCGTCGACAAGCTGTGCGAGGTCGCGCAGCGCCCCGAGACACACCGCTACTCCATGTCGCGCGGTATACCACGGCTGCGGCGTGCCATTTGCGACTGGTACAAGCGACGATTTGATGTGGAGCTTGATAGCGAAAAACACGCCATCGTCACCATTGGGTCAAAAGAGGGTCTCGCCCATCTGGCCCTGGCCACCGTCGAGCTCGGTGACGCGGTGCTGGTGCCGAATCCCGCCTACCCCATTCACCCATGGGCGATCGTGATCGCCGGGGCAGATATTCGCCATGTGCCACTCGTGCCGGGCGGCGATTTCTTTGCCGAGCTGGAGAAGGCGATTCGAAATTCCTGGCCGACGCCGAAGATGCTCGTGCTCAATTTTCCGGCAAACCCGACCGCACAGTGTGTCGATCTTGCCTTCTTTCAGCAGGTAGTGAATGTGGCACGCGAGCACGGAATCTGGGTCGTCCACGATCTCGCCTATGCTGATATCGTGTTCGACGGCTACGTGGCGCCGTCGATCTTGCAGGTGCCGGGCGCGATGGAGGTGGCGGTAGAGTTCTTTTCGCTGTCGAAGAGCTATAACATGCCGGGGTGGCGCGTCGGCTTTATGTGCGGCAACGAACGCCTGGTCCAGGCACTGGCGCGCCTGAAGTCCTATCTGGATTACGGCATCTTCACGCCCATTCAGGTAGCAGCCATCCTCGCATTGGAAGGGCCGCAAGAGATTGTTGAAGATATTCGCGCGACCTATGAGAAGCGTCGCGACACATTGTGCGATGGATTGGTCTCCGCAGGGTGGGCCGTGAATAAGCCCAAAGCGACGATGTTCGTATGGGCACGTATCCCCGAGCTTTATCGATCGATGGGGTCATTGGAGTTTTCCAAGAAGTTGCTGGCAGAAGCCAAGGTGGCTGTATCACCTGGTATCGGTTTCGGCGAATATGGCGATGAGTACGTACGTTTTAGCCTGATCGAGAACGAGAATCGCACCCGCCAGGCCATTCGTTGTATCCGCGATATGCTCAAGCGCAATAGCGCCGGGACGTTGGCAAAAGGAAAGAGGCCGGCGTGAGGGCGGCAAGAATCGGCATTCTCGGTTTAGGCACCGTTGGCTGTGGTACCGTCAACGTGTTGCGGCGAAATGGTGAGGAGATTGCACGGCGCGCCGGACGAGCGATCCGGGTGATCCAGGCGTCGGTGCGCGATCTCAGCAAAACGCGGGCCTGCCCCGTTGATGACATCGCCCTGATACAGGATCCGGTAGAGATAGTAAGCAACCCTGATATAGATGTCGTTGTCGAGCTCATTGGCGGTTACCATCCTGCCCGCGAGCTCGTGCTGCAAGCCATCGTTGCGCGAAAACATGTCGTCACGGCTAATAAGGCAATGATTGCCGTACACGGTAATGAGATTTTTACGGCAGCCCAGGAGCAAGGTGTCACGGTAGCCTTCGAGGCGGCAGTTGGTGGCGGCATACCGATTATCAAGGCAATCCGCGAAGGGTTGTCCGGGAATTGCATCGAGTGGCTGGCAGGAATCATCAACGGCACGGGAAATTTCATTCTTACCGAGATGCGTGACAAGGGGAGGGCGTTCGATGAGGTTCTTGCTGACGCGCAGCGTCTCGGCTACGCCGAAGCGGATCCAAGACTGGATATCGAAGGGATCGATGCCGCACACAAGCTCACTATCCTCGCGTCCATCGCTTTCGGTATCCCACTGCAATTTGATAAGGCCTATACCGAAGGCATTACTGAGATCACGCTGGCCGACGTTATGTATGCCGAGGAGCTGGGATACCGTATCAAGCATCTGGGGATTGCGCGGCGGGCAGACGGTGGCGTCGAGCTGCGCGTACACCCTACTTTGATTCCTCAACGGCGGCTGATCGCCAACGTGGATGGCATTATGAACGCGGTGCTGGTAAAGGGTGATGCACTGGGGCCCACACTTTATTATGGTGCAGGCGCCGGCGCCGAGCCGACCGCATCCGCGATCGTTGCCGATCTGGTCGACGTGGTGCGTACGCTGACGACTGATCCGACCAACCGGGTTCCGCACCTCGCGTTTCAGCCCGATGCGCTATCAGATGTGCACATTCTACCGATGGCGGAGGTCGAAACGTCGTATTATTTGCGCATGAATGCACTTGATCGTCCAGGCGTGTTGGCCGAGGTTGCGCAGCTGCTGGCTAACTTTAACATCAGCATCGAGGCCGTCATCCAGAAGGAACCGGCTGAAGGTGAAGACAGGGTACCCTTGATCATGCTGACTCATCGCGTGGTCGAAAAGAATATGAATAGCGCCTTGGAGAAAATCGAAGCGCTCGACAGCATTGGAGGCAAGGTGATACGCCTGCGCCTGGAGCACTTGCACAGCGATTGGAAATAGGGCCGGGATTCGGTGTCCGTAATCCGTGAGGAAGAACAAGGACTGAGGTTTCGGGACTGAGGACTGATATGTGCCGGTTAGGCAATACCGATTGCTAAGCCAACAACCATGAAACCGTACACTGGAATAATCGATCGTTACCGCGATTACTTGCCGGTCGAGGAGAGTACTCCTGTCATCAGCCTGGGTGAGGGCAACACGCCTCTCATCCGGTTGCATAACATTCCACGTGCCCTGGGCAAGGATATCGACCTATACGCCAAGTTCGAGGGATCAAACCCGACAGGCTCGTTCAAGGACCGCGGGATGACCATGGCCGTCAGTAAAGCGATGGAGGAGGGCAGCCGGGCCATCATATGCGCGTCGACCGGGAATACATCGGCGGCAGCGGCGGCGTACGCTGCACGCGCCGGCATCACCTGCTTCGTCCTGATCCCGGAGGGCAAGATCGCTCTGGGTAAGCTCGCACAAGCCATGATGCATGGATCGGTGGTGATTCAGATTGAAGGAAACTTCGATGACGGTATGCGTTTGGTCAAGCAGGTTGCGGCCGAGGCGCCTGTGACCATCGTCAACTCGATCAACCCGTTTCGCCTCCAAGGCCAAAAAACGATCACCTTCGAGATCATTGATGAGCTGGGATTTGCGCCCGACTATCACTGCTTGCCGGTGGGAAACGCCGGGAACATCAGCGCCCATTGGATGGGCTACACGGAGTATGCCGAGCGCGGCATCAGCCGGACGCGGCCCGTCATGGCGGGTTATCAGGCAGCGGGTGCCGCGCCTTTCATCCTCGGGAAAATGGTAGATGAGCCGGAGACGATTGCGACCGCGATTCGCATCGGTCACCCGCAATCATGGGACAAGGCCTGGAGCGCGCAAAAAGAGTCGAACGGCTGGTTCGATCGCTTCAGCGACGAGGAAATTCTGGCGGCACAGCGCCTGTTGGCTCAGCGTGAGGGTATATTTTGCGAACCCGCCTCAGCCGTCTCCGTGGCGGGTGCGTTGCACGACATCGAAAACGGTAAGATCAAGGAAGGCAGCCGGGTCGTGTGTACACTAACGGGGCAAGGCTTGAAAGATCCGGAGGCGGCCATCAAGCAGTCGACCGGCCCAAAGCTGAGGATCAAGGCCGAGCTGGCCGCGGTCAAAAAAGCCATTCTCGACAATTTAACCTGAGGCGTGGCAAGTTGCGAGCGGCGAGAAAACCGTGAGCAATCACCGCCTGGATCAGCGCCGGCTCACGCCGAACCGTTCACTGCTTAGGAACAGCGCGACCAGTAGGGCAGCGAAGCTCATCCAGGTCTTGGGCATGCGGCATCTCCAATGCTCGACAGGACGTCAGGCAGGACGAAACGTAAGAATAGTCGGTTTTTCTAAAATTCCAGTACGGTAAACCGCGACCCATGGCCCCCGCGAACCCTGGACCGGACATCGCCAAGCACGTGAGGCTGGTCACCCCAGGGCTGCTGGATTCGCCCGGCGGGGTGCCGCACGGCAACAGATCGCCTGCGCCCGAGCTGGCGATTCCGTACCTGGAGACCTTGTTGGCACGAAGCGATCGTGTGGCTGTCAGGTCGGCCCCTGACCTCGAACGTCTCTTGTTTGATCTGTTTCAGATCAGTGTGGACAGCGCCAGGGATTTGCCCGTGGCGCCCGTGACGCGCGTGACGGATCTAGGCGTTATCGACAAAGGCTGGTGGATGCGCGCCGATCCCGTGCACCTGCGGCCTGTAGGCGACCACCTCATTCTCGCCGACGCAACGATACTGCACATTACGCAAGACGAAGCAGACCGGCTGGTCGCCGAGCTCATGGGCGTGTACGCAGAGGACGGGTGGGTGCTGAAGGCCGCGCGGCCGGATCGGTGGTATCTCAAGCCCCCACAGGTCCCGGATATTCAGACTGCGCCGCTGCCGACGGTTGTCGGCCGTGATGTTCACGCCTACCTCCCACAAGGCAAAGACGCCAAGGCGTGGCACACGATCTTGAACGAGATCCAAATCTTGTTGCATACCGCCCCGGTGAACGCTGAACGCGAACGGCAAGGTCAGCTTCCAATCAACAGCGTGTGGTTCTGGGGCGGCGGTCCTTTGCCCGAGCTTAAACACGTGCAGTGGGCAAAGATCTGGAGCACGGAGCCCGTTAGCCTGGCGCTCGCACGCCTGTCGGAAACCGCCTGCGCGCCGGTGCCGGCCCAGGCGCAAGAATGGCTCGATCAGGTCGATGTGCCTGGCGAGCACCTTATCGTGATGGACGAGGGCCGTGGCGCGGTACAGTATGGTGACTCGGAGCGTTGGGTTCGATTTATCCAGACGCTCGAGACCGAATGGATAATGCCATTGTTGCTGGCGCTGAAAAAAGGGCGGATTCACAGCTTGACTGTCTACACCGAGTCAGTCCCAGGCTTCGCATTGACGGCAAAACACCTGCGCCGCTGGTGGCGACGTCGGCGTTCTTTGCTGGGCTACCGCTAATGCGCCAGCGCCGTGAGGGAGGTTATTATCGCTGACCAGGTACCGTCACCAGTTACGGTTCACGGATTACGGTTCACGGGGCTACCTATGCAGACTACTAAGAAAATAATTTGCCGTCGCGATCCGGGAGTTGCGGCGAATGATTTCCCTGCCGACCTCCATCCCGTGCTCGCCCGCATCTACGCGGCGCGCAACGTGCGAGGCACGGAGGAGTTAGATCGTTCACTCGAACGGCTCCATCATCCAGATCTGCTCAAGGGCATCGATACTGCCATTGGCCTGCTGGCCACAGCAATCAAGACGGATAAACATATTCTGATTGTTGCGGACTTCGATACCGACGGCGCCACGAGCTGTGCATTGGCTGTCCGCGCGCTCACGGCTATGGGCGCAAAGCATGTCAGTTATGTCGTTCCCGATCGTTTTCGATTTGGATACGGTTTGACGCCGGAGATTGTCGCCATCGCCGCGCAGCGCTCCCCCAATTTACTGATCACTGTAGATAACGGTATCTCGAGCGTTGACGGCGTGCGCGCCGCTCACGCGGCAGGAATGTCTGTCTTGATTACCGATCACCATCTGCCTGGCGATACGCTCCCCGACGCCGAAGCGATCGTTAATCCGAACCAGGCTGGAGATCGCTTCCCGAGCAAATATCTCGCTGGAGTCGGCGTGATTTTTTATGTCATGCTGGCGCTGCGCGCGCACCTGCGCGAAGTAGGTTGGTTCTCCGGCTCCGGGCTGCCGGAGCCGAACCTTGCCAAGTTATTGGACCTCGTGGCTCTGGGCACGGTCGCCGACCTTGTGCCGCTTGATCACAACAATCGCATCCTGGTGTTACAGGGCCTGCAGCGCATTAATCAAGGCGCCGCTTGTGCCGGCATCCAGGCCCTGCTGCACGTAGCCGGCCGCAACACCAGTTCAATCACGGCGGCGGATCTGGGTTTTTTCATAGCGCCCCGTCTGAACGCCGCCGGCCGCCTCGAGGACATGTCCTTTGGCATTGAATGCCTGCTGGCCGACTCGAAGTCAACGGCACTAACCATGGCCCAACGCCTCGATACGCTCAACCACGAACGCCGCGCCATAGAAGCCGACATGCAGGCACAGGCGATAGAAGCAGTTAAGACCTTGAGCCTTGAAAACGAAGTCTTGCCCAAAGGGATATGTCTGTTCGACCCGGACTGGCATCAGGGAATCGTCGGTCTCGTAGCCTCACGCATAAAGGACAGGGTACATCGACCCGTTATCGCGTTTGCACGGGCGACCGACAATGAGCTTAAAGGTTCGGCGCGGTCTGTAGCTGGTCTGCACATTCGCGATGCCTTGGACGCAATCGCCGCACGGCACCCTGATCTGTTGCGCCGATTCGGCGGCCACGCCATGGCCGCCGGCCTGACCCTGGACCCCGAAAAGCTCCATGAGTTCCGGCTGGCCTTTGACGAGGAGGCGGCCCGCCATTTGTCAGAGGAAGACCTTCAAGGCAAGATTTTGTCTGACGGTGAGCTTGCACCCGAGGACCTGTCGCTGGAGCTTGCAAGTCTACTGCGCGCCGCGGGGCCCTGGGGGCAAGCATTTCCCGAGCCGGTGTTCGACGGTTTGTTCGAGATCGTGA
>VRUB01000230.1 GCA_019456345.1 Nitrospira sp.
CTCGGATCGATGATCAGGACGTCGTCCTTCGAATTGAAGCTCGCTCGGTAGGCGATCAGACTGCGATAAAGTGAATAGAACTTCGGATCGCGCTTGTAGGCCTTGGCATAGATCGCTGTCGATTTGCCGTCGCCCTCACCGCGGATGCGCTCGGCCGTGCCATAGGCCTCAGCCAAAAGGATCTCGCGCCGCCGTTCCGCATCGGCCCGGATCTTTTCCGCCTCTTCGGCGCCACGTGCACGGAACTCCTTGGCGATGCGGGCACGCTCCGCCACCATACGCTGGTATACCGATTCGCTCACGTCTTCCGGCAGATCCACGCGCTTGATACGGATGTCCACGACCTCGATACCCAGGGCGCTCGCCTCGGCACCAGCCTTCTTACTGACGGTATCCATGATTGCGTTGCGGTCGCCAGAGATCGCGTCCCGCACCGTGCGCTTGCCGAACTCGGCCAGCAAATCACTTCTAACCCGCTGCTCGAGCCGTCTCCGTGCCTCGCTCTCTTGACCGCCGACCGAGACCCAGTACTTCAGCGTATTGCCGACACGCCACTTCACGAACCAGTCAACGATGACGTTCTTTTTCTCTTGTGTCAAAAATCGCTGTGGCTCCGCATCGAGCGTGAGAATTCTTGAATCGAAGAAGCGCACATTATCGATAAACGGTATCTTGAAGCGCAGCCCCGGCGTGTCGGCGGTACGGATAACCTTACCGAATCTTATAACAAGGGCCTTCTCGCGTTCATCGACCGTATACGCGAAAGACATAATTGCGATCACAATCACGCCGACAGTGGCTAGCAACGCGATAAGTTTCGTCTGGCCCATTACTGACCCCCTCGCCTGCGTAAATCCGTGCGTGTGCGACCACGGTCAATGTCCGGCTGGGCCCCGCCGGTCTCCACCGCGGTACCTCCTTGACTGCCGCTCTCGGGCCCCGCCCGAGCTCCCTGGGTGACAATCTTATCCAAGGGCAAATACAGGATATTGTTGCCACCCTTTTGATCTATGAAGACCTTGGTCGAGTTGGAGAGCACGTCTTCCATAGTCTCCAAATAAAGGCGCTCGCGCGTCACCTCCGGGGCCTTGGCGAACTCGGTCGCGATTTGCGTGAACCGGCGCGCATCGCCTTCGGCGCGCGCGATCACGCTGACCTTGTAGCCCTCGCCTTCCTGCACCAGCCGCGCCGCCTTACCGCGCGCGCGCGGGAGTATGTCGTTGGCGTACGCCTGCGCCTCGTTCTTAAAACGCTGCTCGTCCTCGCGCGCCTTCACCGCGTCATCAAAGGCGGCCTTAACCTGCTCGGGAGGTTGCGCCTTCTGCATCTTGGCCGTCGTAATAAAGATACCGGTTTTGTAGCGGTCCAGGATCTTCTGCAGCACGGCCTGGGTGTTGTTGGCCACGTCGGCGCGCCCTTCCGTTATGACGAAGTCAAGCGTGCTTTTGCCAACGATCTCACGAATCGCCGACTCCGTCGCCTGGCCGATCGTGATCTCAGGATCCTTGACGTTAAACAGATAGTCGGCCGCGTTAGAGATTCTGTATTGCACGGCAAACTCGATGTCGACAATGTTCTCGTCCTCGGTCAGCATCAGTGCCTCTTTCGGCACCTGGCTGACGCGTCCGGTGCGCGCATCACTACGGTAACCCACCTCCATCTGGAACACATTTTGTACGTCCACCTTCTCGACGCTGTCGACGGGAAACGGGAGGCGCCAGTGCAAACCCGCCTCAGTGACTTCCTGCAGCTTGCCGAAACGCAAGACCACGCCGCGCTCAGCCTGCTTGACGATATAAAAACCACTGAGCAACCACAGGCCGGCAACGATTGCGATAATCACGCCCACACCGATGCCACCGGCCTTCCCGATGCCCACCTTGCCGCCACCACCACCTTTGCCACCACCAAACAGGCCGCGCAAGCGGTTCTGAATATTGCGCACGATCTCGTCCAGATCCGGCGGGCCCTGCTGCGGCCCGCTGCCGGACCCCCACGGGTCTCGATTCCCGGAGTTACCATTGCCGGGCTTATTCCAAGCCATATCTATCTCCTGTTAAACAGGCAACGCTGCCGACGGCGCATTCTAGGGTTAAGAGCCCGTAGGGGCAAGGACAACTGCGGAATCGTGCGCCCAGTACTCGGGCTGGAAGTCGTGTTGGTGCTGCAGCCAGTCGACCTGGCTGGGATCCATGGCCACATCGAGCAACCACCCACCCGTTTCGGTGGCGCGCTCATGCAAAACGTGCAGGCGCTCATGAACCTGCGCACGCAGGCGCCCGGCGCCGGGCGGCAACGCCAATCGCCGGCACAGCCGCTGGCGCCGAAAATGCTCCGACAGCGCGCGCAACAGCAACTCCGCGCCCTGCCCTGTTTTGGCCGACATCCAGACCTTGACGATGGCGCCCTGGGCCTCATGCTCGATGCGCGGGGGTTGCCCTGTCGCATCGATCTTGTTGAACACGATGATTTGCGGGACGTTTTCGGCATGAATTTCATGCAGCACCTGATTCACGCGATCCATGGCATCGCGTCGATCGGCGCTGCTGGCGTCCACTATGTGTAGCAGCAGATCCGCCGCCACCACCTCCTCCAGCGTCGCCTTGAAGGCCTCGATCAG
>VRUB01000231.1 GCA_019456345.1 Nitrospira sp.
CTCACCCGTGGCCGGGGTTGCCATGTTTGGGACGAGCACGGCAACAAGTACCTCGACATGATGGGGGCGACCGAGCCGGACCGGACCCGGAGCACGCGAAGGCCTTTCTTGCAACAAAGGCCCACTAAGAATACTATTAGAGGGCGTTAATTACCCTTATCCTAGAGTAGTATGTGTCTGTTCCTTCGGTGACACTTCGTGTGAGAAACACCAGACGAGCTGGCCAAATCAGGGAACGACGACACCCCCCAAGGGACTGCATGAGGCCTATGCTCCGCCAGCCACTGTCGGGCAGCGGGAGCCCGGGTACCCGTGGCTGCGCTGCTACCCGCGACGCGAGCTCGTACCCAACACGCGCGTGGCATCATGACACGCCGCATTGTTCCAACGGTTTACGAGTATGACGCTTCAAGAAACCCAGCGATACGTGCGAAGTCAGCTGCTACAGCTTGGCTGGGGGCCTAATCCAGTCATTACCCGTCAAGCCTGGGAGCTGATTTATGCACGTACGAGGGGGGCGCGCGACCCCCTTGATCAGCTCTGTAACAGACTGGCTTCCCTCGGCAAACCCGGCGAGAACCACAAAATCACGAAGGACGCAGTGAAGATCGCGATCCGTGAGCTCAAGTTGTTCAACGAGCTGCCGCCCATTCCTGTCCTCGGAGACGATTCCGGACCGTTACTCGAAGATGGAAATCGAGGCCGTGATAGCGACGCAATATCGATAGAGCAGCTCGCGGCGGAGCTCGAGGCGAAGGCGCGCGTCATGCCGCCTGCCGATCCATCCACGCGTGATCCGGCTCCCGAAGAAGAAGCCCAAAGTGCGGTTGGAAAACCGAAGGTTTTGATTATCGATGACTCTTTGACCGTTCGCACGGTTATCCACACGGCACTCGAAGACCAGTTTGACTGCGTCGAGGCCAAAGACGGCGAAGTGGGTTGGAATATGCTACTGAGCGACGCTGGCATCGTCCTCGCGATTGTCGATCTCGAAATGCCGGCGCTGGACGGTTACGGCCTCATCCGCCGGATCAGAGCCGCGCATCTCCGGCGCATTGCCACCGTCCCCATCATTGTTGTGACGGCGACCACCGACACCATTGCTAAGAAGGAAGCCTACCTGGCAGGTGCAGATGACTTTATGACCAAGGCAAGCGACGCGCTCGAATTGCTTGTACGAGTTCGTACCCACTACCAATTATCACAGGCGAAGTCCGCACTCTTATCACACACGAAGTCCGCACTCGACCAACAGCGACGAAGGGCCCGTAAGCAAGCGCCGGTCACAGAGAGCGGAGGCACGGATAGCCTCGATACTCCGTCGCTGGATGATCAGCTCTCGAGCACATCTGAGCTAATAGAGGAGGGCCATGACCTGCACCGTGGAGAAAATCGGCTCGGGGGACCACGATTGGCTGACCCTACCGGGCGATTGGGCCAGCGGCACACACGATTGCGGCCACTTTTAAGACAGCTCACAAGAATTCTTTCCTGGACACGGACGCGAATCCAGCCCACAACGGCAATGACTCTGATTGCCACGGCGCTAGTACTCATGGTGGTGGGCTACATTGTCTTTGACAGCCCACTACAACCAGAATCGATCATGAACAAAGACAGCGTGCTCGCAAGTGCGGGAGCACCGATGGTCTCGGCAGCAAACCTGCCGGACAGCGAAAAGCGATCGTCCGAAGAATTCGCCTCAGCAAATAGCCGAAGCGAGAAGGCTCCAGTATCCGAGGGTAATGAGGCCAAGTCCCCTGCAGACGTCGCCACGCAGCCTGAGAAGGCCACACAGCTTGAAAAAGACGTAGTACACGCATCCGCTCAGGGCACCTCGCCGCAAAAGCCTACGCAGCCTAAAGAAGCGGTGGCGCGCGTATCCGCTTCCCTAACCCCATCTTCTGAGAAGCCACGGGACCTCTCCTCGGCCGAAGCGCAGACGCGGGCCACGACCGATAAAATCGAGGAGGACATGCCGAACCGATCGCCCTCGCCCCCAGCAGCGTTCACTCAGGCACGACTGTCAGTCGCCTTGCAAAGCGGGCCACCCGTCTCTCCGCAGGGAAGCAAGAGACAAAGCGCGGATCGCATCGAGGGAGAAGCACGCACGCCCACCGAGCAATCGCTGGGGCCGCGCGCGGCTGAGAGACACGCCGCGACGGTGACGCCACCTCAACGCCCCACGAGGCCCGCGGCCAGTACCAACCAAAACGTGCTGCCAAGCACATATCAGGGCGGCCACGATAGGGCGATATCCCAAACCTCATCGCAGCCACCGCCAGTGTTGTCGCAGGCGGCTCAACCTGACAGCGCACGTTCAGTTCGCCCGCAGGAGTCCCTGGCTGTCACGCGCACGAAAGAAGATGAAGCCGCCTCTAGCTCGATCACCGCGTCGGTAGACGCGCGCGTTACTAACCCTGAGACGTTCACGGGCGATCCGTTCCCGATGCTCTCCGTCCCCTCAACGAGCGTTGCGGTAGCAAATATAGAAACGACACAAACCTTGAAAAGACGGCCGCCGGTGGCTCTCACAAACATGGAACTCACCGCTATACTCGACAGATTCGTCGCGACCTACGCGGCAGGAGAT
>VRUB01000050.1 GCA_019456345.1 Nitrospira sp.
CCCGCGCTGCCGTTCGACTTGCATGTGTTAAGCATGCCGCCAGCGTTCAATCTGAGCCAGGATCAAACTCTCTGATTTGAACTTCTTGTCCCAAAAGATCAGAACAAAACTTCTTGGCCGCGACTACGGCTAATGCCGCAATCCCGACCCAAACCAGTTGGACCCAGCCCGACGAAAGCGCCCACACAAATTACTTGATCCGAATTTTAAAAGAGCGATGTGACACCCGAAAGTGCCTACCAAGCCGGCGCATTATACGCGCCTGCAACAAGAGATCAACGCCTATTTTAAACCCGGCACCACGTCAGGCAAAGTCCCCATGACCAGGTCGAAAAAATCGCCCACTGCCGCTACCCGAGAGCCACCCCGGTAACCCGCTAACGGAGGGCATGGTGCCGTAACCCCTTGATTTTAGGCATCGCACCGATGTGCCATGAAAGCCGCCCGCTGCGCGGCGGCGGTGCATAGCGTATTGGTTCACCGCGTTCGCCGCCGGGTAGTGGCGAATGCCCCTTTACGCACTTCACGCCTGCCTCAACTTCGCGGGGAAAGCGCCCTTCCAGCTCGTCTCGCTTCGGGGGCGCGGAGCCGCTCCCGGCCTCACCCAGCTTCGCGGTAGAGGATTAGCAGCCGTCGCGCAGAAGAACGGGCAGCGGTGAACCTACGCTTGCCGGCCCGGCTCACACCCTGATTTTCGCCCAACCGCCCGCTGGCGGCAGGATCGGAGAAATTTCTACGAGGCTTTGGCGACGGTTACACGCGCAAACTTGCGTTTTCCAACTTGAAAGATGTAAGTCTGACCAGCCGCAATTTCCAGCTTGGGGTTTTCCACGCGTTCGCCGTCGACGCGCACGCCACCTTGCTTGACCAGGCGCATCGCTTCCGAGGTGCTCGCAGCAAGTCCCGCCTCCTTCAAGATTCGTGGGATCGGAAGGCCCCCACCATCGGCAATTAGCCTAATCGCAGGCATTTCCTCGGGAATCTGCCCCCGCTGAAAGCGGGCGATAAACTCCTCGTGGGCTTTATCGGCAGCAGCGGCACCATGAAAACGGCCAACAATCTCCTTGGCAAGGCGAACCTTGACATCGCGGGGATTCAGCCCCCGGCTAACCTCGCGCCGCCACTGCTCGATAGTCTTAGGATCTTCGAACGACAGCAGCTCCAGATAACGCCACATCACCTCGTCCGATACGGACATGAGCTTACCGAACTGCTCCGCCGGTGGCTCATTGATACCGATGTAATTGCCCAGCGACTTTGACATCTTGTTGACCCCATCCGTTCCCTCAAGGATCGGCAGGGTCATCACTACCTGAGGTGGTTGGTCGTGGTGTTTTTGCAACTCGCGTGCGACCAGCATATTGAACTTCTGGTCCGTTCCCCCCAACTCCACGTCCGCGCGCATCGCCACCGAATCGTAGCCCTGCACGAGCGGATAAAGAAACTCATGGATAGCGATCGGCTGACCACGCGTGTAGCGCTGGTGAAAGTCGTCCCGCTCCAGCATGCGCGCCACGGTATGTAGCGCTGCGAGCCGGATCATATCGGCGGCAGTCATTTCATTCATCCAGCTGGAGTTAAACATCACCAGGGTCTTTTGCGGATCGAGGATCTTGAAGATCTGTTGTTCGTATGATCTCGCATTCTCGATAACCTCATCCCGGGTTAGCGGTGGGCGGGTAGAGTTCTTGCCACTTGGATCGCCGATCATCCCGGTAAAGTCACCGATCAAGAACGCCACCTCATGTCCCAGGTCCTGGAACTGGCGCATCTTGTTTATCAGAACCGTGTGGCCAAGATGCAGGTCCGGTGCGGTCGGGTCGAATCCCGCCTTGATCCGCAGTCGTTTTCCAGCTGTAAGGCGCTCCGACAGCTCGCTTTCCAGCAGGATCTCCTGAGTGCCGCGCTTCAACACGCGCAATTGAGCATTAATGTCAGACATAACGGTCGTCGAAACACGAGCGGGGAACACCCCATACGACAATGCAGCCGGCCCGGTCAATGCGGGACCGGCGTGACAGATGTTGCTGAAAATGGCAACTCGACCCTACGCGGACAGGCAACGCGCGCGTCCCGCCTCACACGTCGCTCTTGCTCCGCAACCCGAATTAACTGCAAACAAATCGCGCCTTCGAGGGAATCAAAGGGTAACATAACCCACAGCCCCACCCCACAGAAAGACCGCGCCAGCTACCGCCAGACAGCGCCGGTTTGACCGCTCGTGGTAGCAGGGACGCCGACACCACACTGCGGAAATACTTGATCGTCATGACATTAGGCCCGAAACTGATCTTATGAACTACATCGGTCTCATGTCAGGCACCAGTATGGATGCGATCGACGCTGTGGCCATATCCATATCATCGGATACCAAACTTGCGGTCCTCGCCACTCACAGCGCGCCTTACCCAGTTGAATTGAAGGCCCAGTTGCAACGACTCGGCTCACCTTCAAGCAGCGAGCTCGAGCTGGCAGCGCAACTCGACACACGGCTCGGCGAGCTATTCGCCAGCGCTGCCGACGAGGTCCGCAACAAGGCAGGGCTTGAACGTCAACACATCAGCGCCGTCGGCAGCCACGGACAAACCGTGCGTCATTGCCCCGGCGCACAACAACCCTTTAGCCTGCAGATCGGCAATCCCGCGATCATTGCAGAGCGCACTGGCATTGCAACGGTAGCCGACTTCCGTGCCCGTGACATCGCAGCGGGTGGGCAAGGAGCCCCACTTGCCCCGGCTTTCCATCTGTGGATGTTTCACTCGCGGGAGCGAAACCGCGCTGTAGTGAACATTGGCGGCATCGCGAACATAAGTTATCTGCCGGCACAAATTGGCCAGCGCGTGCGGGGGTTCGACACCGGGCCAGGCAATACCCTGCTTGATCACTGGGTCGCAAAACATCTTGGACACAATTTTGACGCCGACGGAAAATGGGCAGCGACAGGCACAGTAACGGTGACCCTGCTCGAACGGTTGTGCAATGATGACTATTTTCGCGCGGCACCGCCCAAGAGCACGGGACCTGAGCACTTCGATCTCGACTGGTTACAGCGCTATCTTGCGGAAATGCGCCCGCCGCCACAGGCGCAGGATGTGCAAGCCACGCTTACCGAGCTTACCGCGCGGACGATCGCGCAAGCCCTGAATGATCATTTCCCCAGCGTGGATGAGATCTATGTGTGTGGCGGTGGCACTCATAACAAGCACCTGATGGTGCGGTTGCGCAGCAACCTCTCCAGCGTTGCGTTAGTGGAGACAACCGCGGCACTCGGGCTCGACCCCGACTGGGTGGAGGCAGCCGCATTCGCCTGGCTCGCACATCAGACAATGACAGGCCAGCCTGGAAATTTACCAAGCGTTACCGGCGCACGCCACGAGGTGGTCCTGGGGGGGATATATAAGGCATAACTATGAGTAGCAAGTAACAAGTGGCAAGGAAACCCAAAAAAAACGAGGCCTACGCCTCCTTCCCTAGCTACTTGATACTTGCTACTTATACGGAGAAGGATGACCCGCAGCCGCATGTGGTCCGGGCATTGGGATTCTTGAGCACGAACTGCGCGCCTGCAAGGCCTTCTTGATAATCGATCTCTGCACCCATCAAGTATTGGAAGCTCATGGGGTCGATAAGCACCGTAATGCCATATTTCTCGATGCGGGCATCGTCTTCATTGACCTTTTCGTCGAACGTGAAGCCGTACTGAAAGCCGGAGCATCCGCCACCTTGGATGTAGATGCGCAGCTTGAGGTCAGGGTTGTTTTCTTGCTCCACCAGCTCTTTCACCTTCCTGGCGGCGCTCTCCGTGACCACCAGCGGAGCAGGCATTTGCGGCACAGGGGCATTCATCGATTTTTACTCAAGGCATGAAACCTATATCAGACAATCCTTATAAACGATTATGCGCCCGCTGGCGGCAAACTTCAACCGCCGTGCGCGCCCTACTTATTGCCCTCGGGGCTGATATCGCTGCTGCCCGACGCAGCTACGGGCTTGAGCTTAGTCACCGTGCCCTTATCAGCGGACTCGTCCGTTTCACGCAGCAGGTTTCCGTTTATCGCCGCACCCAGCGCAATCTCGATAACCTTGTAGTGGACGTCGCCGATGACCTCAGCCTTGGGCTGGAGCTCAATCCGCTCTGAGCAGCGTACGTTTCCCTTTATCCTGCCATTAATAATCATGTGAGGAACCGCCACATTTCCCACAATCTCGGCGTTTTCGCTCAATACAAGCGTGCTGTTACCAGCGCCTTTGGCCATAATATTGCCCTTCAGCTTACCGTCAATCCGAAGGCCACCGGAAAAGGCAATATCTCCTTTCAGCTCAGCCTTGGCGCCGATAAGAGTATCGATCGTATTGCAGGGTTTTTGGTTCGATTTCCCTAACATTAGTCACCTCCGCCATTGTGGATCGCCGCAGCCGGCGCGCCCTATACCTACATATCAGTAGCTCGCCGCGGACCACTGTTCAAGTCCGCGGGTGTGGCCAATCCCACGGCGCATGTCCGGATATGTCACTCATGGCGAACCCCAATTATCAGCACACCCTTGAGCGGGGGCGCGGCATGTCGGGCAGCGGTACGCCGCATGTCGTCAGGCCGGGCCGGGGACGCCGTATCTTGCTCAACCCGCTAAGCGGCCGCCCGCGGAGCCTAACTCAGATCGGGGGCGTGCGGTCTTCCGCAACACCGGTTGCCGCTACCGGTTTGAGTTCGGCGATCTGACCTTTTTCCTGGAGCTCGCATGCAAGGTTACCGTTTATCGTTGCCCCTTGGGCCATCTCAATGACCCGATAATGCACGTCTCCGACTATCTCCGCTGATGAGTGCAGCTCGATACACTGGGAGCAACAGACATTTCCATGAATCTTGCCAGTCAAAATGACATGAGGTACGGAAACATTCCCGTTGATCTGTGCGCGTTCGCTCACGACCAGGGTGCTGTTGCCGTGATCATGGGCGGTAATATCGCCGTTGACCACACCATCAATACGCACCCCCCCGGCAAACATAAGATTGCCCACCACCTCGGTTTTGAGTCCGATCAGGGTGTCAATCGTGTTGCACTTTGTTGCGCTTCCTGTCTTTCCCGCCCCGTCTCGCATAAGACACCTCCACCGTCACCGCTCGCCGTTAGTACGCTCGCCGCTTGCAAGAATCGACACTCGTCGACATATTATTGTGCGTGCTCTTGCACCAAATTATCACCTTTTCATGCCAGCGGCCAGCGTTATGCCGAGCTGCCAGCGGGGTATTATAAGGTGCCTAGCTAGTCGGCGCCCGGCACTGGGTTCAGGAAGCTGTCGTCGAGCCAACTGCCGCAATATCGGGCGGCCTCGGAACGGTTGCACTCTGCGGTGCGGAAAATATGGATTGCGCACCACTCGAGTGACACAACGATGGTGCGGAGCAGGGACACCCCGGCTGTCGATTACCTGCGATTACGCGCCGCGAGCAAGATCTCCGGGTTCCTGTAAGCAGGAACAACAGTTGTATCACTCATTCGGTGCCGTCGGATCAGGCTCGGGGCCATGGGTAGGTTTGCTCTACTGTCTGGGCGTTGCGACCGCGGCTGGTAACATTCACCTTTATCCACTGTGGTTCGAAATCCACAGGCAACTTGATCTGCCCTTCGAGATCCTGGAAATACTTGAAATTGAAGTCGATCGGCTTGTCCGTGGGCTGCGGGAACCTCAGCACCGTTGTTTTACCCGCCCGTAGCCCGCTGATCTCGAATCGCGCTTTGCCGCGAATCTTCCGGTCATGCTTCAGTGCCTGAATTAATATCATTTTGTAACGATATGTGTTTTTCGCATTGGCCGCCGACTCGAGCTTGAGGCTCTGGATTCGCAGACCGCTCTGCTTGTTAGGGGGTGATATGATGTTTCGGTAGAAATTCAGTTCCTCGCGCTGTTGCACGATCTCGCGGGAGGAAGCCTTCAGCGATCGATCCAAATCCTGGTATGCAGTTTGATCCATCTGCAGAGCACGCTCCGCCCGCGCCAGGGCCTCGCGTAATGACTGACTTTCCGCCTGCAGGCGGGCGACCTGATTCTGCAAATCCTGTTGCTGGCGCGACGCCGACAGGCGCTCATAACCCGCCATGCTAAGACCGTGGTTATAGATCACGCCGCCCGTAACCAGCAGCACGACAACAATAACCCCGACGATAAAGAGCTTCACGCGTGGCGAGTAACGTGGTTTGACAATGAGTTCGCCTGTTTTCTGGTGCTGGAACAGCAAGGCTGAATACCCCGACTATCTCGATCTGTCTAAGAAAATTATAACGCGCCCAGAACAGCTAACAACCACATATGCCAAAAAATCCATGCCATTCATAGCCATTATGGCAACACGGCGGAGCCAACAAGAGCCAAGGCCTCGTCCAAACCGAACATGATGTTCAGGTTCTGCACGGCCTGGCCGGCGGCTCCCTTCACCAGGTTATCAATGACCGATAGCACCACCACATCGCCCCCGCGCGGGCGGTGGACAGCCAGCCGGCAGGTATTGCCGGCCCGCACCGAGCGTGTTTCAGGGTGACTTCCTTGCGGCATTCCATCAACAAAGGGCTCGTTCGCGTAGCGCGCCTCGAAGATCTCCTGCAGGCTGGCATCAATCTCTTTCAGGCGTGCATACAGGGTGGCATGGATACCCCGGATCATAGGCACGAGGTGCGGTACAAAGGTGAGACCGACGGGATGGCCACAAATGTCCTGCAGACCCTGGCCAATCTCCGGCAAATGACGGTGGCCCGGTACCGCGTACGCCGTCAGGCTGTCCGCCGCCTCGGCATAGAGCATCGCCACCTTGGCACCGCGCCCGGCGCCGCTCACCCCGGATTTGGCGTCGGCGATCATAAAGTCCGTGTCGATCAGGCCCGGCTCCAGCAACGGCAGGAATCCCAGCTGCACGGCCGTCGGATAGCAGCCGGGGTTGGCGACCAGACGTGCCTGGCGAATCTTGTCGCGATTTACCTCCGGCAAACCATACACGGCTTCGGCCAACAGTTCCGGGCAAGCGTGTGGTACACCGTACCATTGCTCCCACATGGCAGGATCTTTGAGGCGAAATCGGCCGCGATATTTATTAGCTTTACGCCCGCCTCGAGCAAGATGGGCGCGTACGTCATCGCAATGCCGTTCGGTGTTGCGGAAAAAACAACATCACACGCGCAAAGTAATTCATTGTCGGGCTTTACGAAGCTCAGATAGACGCGCCTGCGCAGGTTCACAAAGAGATCCGCGACTGTGCGACCCGCTTTGGTGCGCGAGGTGATCACCTTGAACTCCACCTCTGGATGCAGGGAAAGCAGGCGCAGCAGCTCGACACCCGTGTAACCGGTCCCGCCGATTATGCCGACCTTGATCATGTTTCTACCGGATTCAAGCCAAAAAAAAACTGCTCAACGCGAAGGCGCAACGAGATATTTTGGTTGGAGGCCTTCCTGGGATTGAAGGGTTATTAAACCGCTTGGTGTTTCGTCGCTACGTCTTCGCGTATTAGAAACTCGTCCTCCATGGCATGGTATTCGTTCAACCCGATGAAAGCTGTGTAGTCTTCGAATGACGTCAGCCACTGCCCCTGCCCGGGTAAAGTGCCGGTGGCAGACGCTCGCAGCGCTGTGAAAAAGTCCGTCAGTGCCTTGTGCATCACCATGACCGAGGCTACCGGGATTGACACCCGGCTGACGCCCAGCCGCGCGAGCTCTGGAACAGGAATGAGCTCTGTTTTGACTCCGCTCACACCATCCATCAGATTCACGGACAGCGGGCCCTTGACGTTGCGCACGGCCTTCTCTATATCGGCACGCGTCGCAATGCCGTCGATGAACACGAGATCCGCGCCCGCATTCAGGTAAAGGTTGCCGCGGCGGATGGCCTCATCGAGGCCGTGCACCGCCAACGCATCGGTGCGGGCATTGATGACAAAGTCAGGGTCGAGACGCCCGCGCACCTGAATGCAGGCCTTGATCTTCCCGGCCATCTCGTCTGCCGAGATGACCTCCTTGCCCGCCATATGACCGCAGCGCTTGGGAAAGACCTGGTCCTCGATGTTCATCCCGGCGCAGCCCATGGTGATCAGCCGCTCGGTGATCCAGGCCGCATTGATGGCGTTGCCGCCACCGGTATCGGCATCGGCCATAACGGGAATGTTGACCGCCTGTACAATGTTCCAGGCCGTGTCGAGGACATCCTTCATTTGCACCAGCCCGACGTCGGGCCTACCCAACAACGAGCCGGCAACACCGAATCCGGAGATCTGCGTCGCCTCAAAGCCGCAACTTTCAATTACCCGCGCGCTGAGGGCGTCGTGGCAGCCAGGCACGACTACGGCGCGCCGCTCCATGATGGCCTGGCGTAATCGAGTACTTTTTTTCATAGGAATAGCTCCGAAGAAGGCCAATGGGACTGCTCACAAGCGACGGTGCACATGCTGATCTTGTACCATGCACCGCCGTCTTAGTTCAAATTCCAAAGCTGTACAGGCCGCCAATCTGGTTCGTTGTGTAGATAAGGCTTTGTCTGCGATCGCGGGCACGTCAGATAGCCGCCACCCCTGATTGCGCCGCTCGGGCATCACATAGTGCACGAATAGCCCGATCACCAAGCCACCCAGCGTCGGTGCCAGCACTACGTGCCACATAGGAAGAATCTCGACGACGGTGGCGAAGTAGGCCTCGGAGTCGGATCCGAAAAAAAGGAACTGAAACAGTCCGATCAGATAGCGAAATCCGATCACACCGTAACCCACGGCAACACCGAGGGCCGCTGCGAGGATAAAGAGAATCGACTGCTCGTTCCGGATCGCCCGTTGGAAGTCGAGCATCAGGCTACTTGGCGGTGCAAATGAAACTGTGCGGTTGAGGCGCTACGAGGTCAACTATAACGTCACCCAAGTGATCGGGTGTGCTTTGCCAATCGCCGCAAAACCTAACGCACAGAAGTAGTGACCCCAAGGACGCGAGGATTGGTTGATTTTCTAAAAAGTTGTTGATTGAAAACCGCCTCACGTCTTTGTGCTAAGCCGTTGAAGGCAGCGGCCTCCCCGTGGCAAGCACAGGTTCAATTATCGCGCAAGACTGTCACCGAGCAATGCGCATGCTCGACGACCCTCTGCGCGCAAGAGCCCAACAACACGCGGTTCAGGTGCTTGCGAAGGTGGCTGTGCAAAACGATCAGGTCTGCCTTGATCTTTTGCGCCTCTTCCAGGATGCGCTCGTACGGCGTGCCCTCGGTCACGGCAAACGTTACCGACACCTCAGCGGGAACCTTCTTGGCCACGTACTCCTGCAGCTCTTTTTTGGTATCTTGCACTGCCCGTTTCATGGCATCGGGCGGGAAATACGAGGCGACAATCGGCATACCAAATCCAGGCAAGACCGTCATGACGTGAAGGCTCGCCTTGTGATGCTGCGCCTCCTCCACCGCCATCGCCAACGCCTTGTCCGCGGACGCGGGCTCTTGCATATCAATGGGCACTAGAATCTTCTTGAACATGTGATTTCCCTACCCCTTAATCGCTCTTAGGCCAGATCGCTCCCGGCACGGCCGCACGATGCTTGCGCCGGGCGCGCTAGGCCGGTGCCGCCTTGATGCGCCGTGCTCGCTGCAGGAATGCCACCAAAAGCAACAGGACCACGGCCGGGATAAACATGAGCTGTTTGGGTGGCCGCTCGGTCTGCGTTTCAACCGCCAGGATCTGCCAGTCGAAGTCAAGCCCGGCCTTCTCCGCCGCGCTGCCGAACACCATGTTGTCGACAAACACCTTGCCGTCCTCGACCCGGATCTCGATCCCGGCCTGCGCCAGGCGCTCGGCGCCGGCCGCCGCCGCGCCCAGCGGCAACACGACGGTCGTCTTCACGCGATCGCCGTCGATGGTCTCACCCTCGGCCGTCATCCGCAGGGTGCCTTCTGCCGGGAGCTTTTCCGCTACCTCGACGATCTCGACCGCATCCACCTGCTGCAGCGGCGGGTAGACCATGTCCCACCAGAACCCGGGGCGGAACAAGGTAAACGCGATCAGCAGCAGCGCTACCGTCTCCCAGATACGGCTCTTCACCAGCCAGAAACCCTGCGTCGCCGCGGCGAAAACCAGCATAGCGGTAACGGCACTGGCAATGGTCAACACGAGATCCCACCAGTGATCGATACCGATCAAGAGCAGTTGGGTATTAAAGATAAACATGAATGGCAGGATGGCCGTTCGAATATCGTAGGCAAAACCCTGAAGCCCCGTACGTATCGGATCACTGCGCGCGATCGCGGCGGCGGCAAACGCAGCAAGCCCTACGGGTGGCGTATCATCGGCGAGGATCCCGAAGTAGAACACAAACATATGCACCGCGATCAACGGCACGATCAGCCCGCTGGCAGCGCCCAGGGTGACGATTACCGGTGCCATCAGCGTCGAGACGACGATGTAGTTGGCGGTCGTCGGCAGGCCCATACCCAGGATCAGGCTGATAACCGCCGTGAAGATCAACATGACCATGATATTGCCGCCGGAGATGAACTCCACGAACTCGGTCATCACGAAGCCGATGCCCGTCAACGTGACCGTGCCGACCACAATGCCGGCCGCCGCCGTCGCCACGCCGATACCGATCATGTTGCGCGCACCGGCCACCAGCCCATCGAACAGATCGAGAAACCCCTGCCGCACCGCGCCGCCGAGCCCGCCTTGCCGGCGAAAGTACGCCATCAACGGCCGTTGGGTGATCACAATGAAGATCATGAATACGGTAGCCCAGAATGCCGCCAGCCCGGGCGAGAAGCGCTCCACGGTCAGACACCACACCAGCACCACCACCGGGAGCAGGAAAAACAGACCGGACTTGACGGTAGGGGCCACCTCGGGCAGCTCCACCAGCGCGGCGTTGGGGTCGTCTATCTTGAGCTCGGGATAACGTGCCGCATACCCTACCAGGGCCACATAGGCCACCACGGTCGTCGCCCCGATTACCCAGATCGCGGCGGCCCCGAGCACCGGCTTGAGCCAACCGATACCGTAGTACACCACGGCGGTGATCACCATAAAACCGATGATGGTGCCGACGAACGACAACAGACTCTGCGCGAAGGTGCGCTCGTGGCGCCTTGGCAAGCCCTTCATGTCGGCCTTTAATGCTTCAAGGTGGACGATGTAAACCAAGGCGATGTAGGAGATGATCGCCGGGAGAAAGGCATGCGTGATCACCTCGACGTACGAGACCCCTACGTACTCGACCATGAGGAAAGCGGCGGCGCCCATGATCGGCGGTGTCAACTGGCCATTGGTAGAGGCTGCTACTTCCACCGCCGCGGCCTTGGTCCCGGGAAAGCCCACGCGCTTCATCAGCGGGATGGTGAACGTGCCTGTCGTCACCACGTTGGCGATCGACGAGCCCGACATCAGGCCGGTCATGCCCGAGGCCACCACCGCCGCCTTCGCCGGTCCGCCGCGCATGTGCCCCAGCAACGAGAACGCGACCTTGATGAAGTAGTTGCCGGCGCCGGCCTTATCCAGCAGCGAGCCGAAGAGCACGAACAAAAACACGAAGCTCGTGGACACGCCAAGCGCCACACCGAACACGCCCTCGGTCGAGAGCCACTGGTGCGCCATCAATTTGCGCAGGCTCGCACCCTTGTGCGAGATGACCTCAGGCATATACTGGCCGAACAAGGTGTAAATCAGGAATACCAAGGCCACCACCATCAGCGGCGGGCCGAGCGCGCGGCGTGTCGCCTCGAGCAACAGCAGCATGCCGGTCACGCCTACCACCATATCAAAGGGGGTCGGGGCGCCGGAGCGATCCGACAGTGCTACGTAGTTCAAAAACAGATAGGCCGCGCAGAATGCGCCCACCAGCGCAAACACCCAGTCCTGTATCGGGATACGATCACGCGGCGAGCGCTTGAGCGCAGGATAGGCCATAAAGGCGAGAAAGATCGCGAACGCCAGATGGATCGAGCGCGCCTCGGTGTCGTTCAGGATGCCAAACCCGAAAATAAACGGCAGTGGGGAGGAGTACCAGAGCTGGAACAATGTCCACGCGAGCGGCACGCCGAGCAGCACCTTGGCAGGAAAGCCCGGCGGGGCGCGTGCGCCCGTGTCCGCCGCCGCCATCATCTGCTCTAGCTCCCGTTCGGACGCCGCCTGATTGTTTTGTTGTTCAGCGCTCATCTTGTGTACTCCTCACTGCCTCTCCCGCCTACCCTCGGCGGAGTGTATTGTTGTGATGCGTCACCTGTCGCAGAGCTCATCTCGGGTTTGCCGATCCGGGGACGCACAGCCGCCGCTTTATCACGCTCATACGATTGTGTCGCATGCGGCATTATCGCAAGCCCTTCTCCTTGAAGTAGCGCGCAGCGCCTTCGTGCAGCGGCGCGGACAACCCTTCGCGCGCCATTTTCCTGGCCTCCAGCCCGGCGAAGGCCGGATGCATCTTGTGGAGCTGATCGAGGTGATCGAACACCGCCGCCACCACCGCGTACACCAGCCCCACCGGAACGTCCGCCGAGGTCACCACGGTGGCCTTCACACCGAACGTTCGAACGTCATCGGGGTTACCAGCGTACATCCCACCAGGAATGGTGGCGGGTGCATAATACGGATTGTCGGCCAACAACTTGTCGATCACGGAACCGCGGACATCGACCAGCACGGCGTCACACAGCTTCGTGACCTGGGCGATGGATGCGTCGGGATGCCCGACCGTGTAGACCATCGCCTGCACGCGGTTGTGACACAGCGCGAGCGACTGCTGCGATGCCGGCAGCTCCTCGGCGAGCAGGAAATCGCCCTTGGTCCAGCCCTTGGCAGCCATCACGACTTCCATGGTAGCGCGCTGGCCCGAACCGGGGTTGCCGATATTGACGCGCTTGCCTTTCAGATCGTCGAAGCTGCGGATGCCGGAATCGCTTCGCGCCACCACCGTGAAGGGCTCGGCATGCAGGGAAAACATAGCGCGCAGATTGCTGAAGGGAATATCGACGAACTGGAACGCGCCGGTGTGGTTGACCGCGTCGTACTGCAGATCCGATTGTGCCAACCCGAAGTCAAGGCTGCCGCCACTGACGTTACTCAGGTTGAACGCGGATCCGGCCGTGGGCTGCGCCCGGCACCTGGCACCCTCGACATAACGGTTCACCAGCCGGCAGATGGCGCGGCCCGCCGGGTAGTAGACACCGGCCGTGCTGCCGGTGCCGATCAGTATCTCATCGGCGCGCGCCACCTCCGCCCTGCCTGTGCCGGATACGGTGAGCGCCAGGGCAAACAGCGAGGCAAACAGCGGGATTCTGGTCATACCCAATCTCCCGAACGGCACGCGCCCACGCCGCTTTGCCGCCGCGGGTGCGACGGCAAACAGACCCCGCCAGGCACACAAAAAAAACGCGGCGGGGGAACGGCGTAAGCCGTCCCCCTTTGCGCGTTTGTTCAGTTACTTGAGGCGTGCTTCCTTGTAGTACTTCAGGGCGCCGTCGTGCAGCGGTGCGGACAGACCGTCGTTCACCATGGCCTTCTTGGTCAGATGATTGAAGGCCGGATGCAACCTCTTGAAGCTGTCGAAGTTCTCGAACACCGACTTCACTACCCAGTAGACCGTATTGGCCGGCGTATTGGTGGAGCTGACGAAGGTTGCTTTCACGCCGAAGGTCTTCACGTCTTTCGGGCTGCCGCGATACATCCCGCCGGGGATGATGGCATGGGCGTAGTAATCATGTTTTTTGACCAACTTGTTGATTTCTCCGCCCCTGACCGAGACGATCACGGAGTCGCACGAGGTAGTCGCTTCCTTGATGGAGCCGCTCGGATGGCCGACGGTGAACACCATGGCGTCGATCTTGTTGTCACACAGCGCCTTGGACTGCTCGGCGGACTTGAGCTCGGACGCGAGCGAAAACGTATTCATGTTCCAGCCCAGCGCCTGCATCACGACCTCCATGGTGCCGCGCTGACCCGAGCCGGGATTACCGATATTGACACGCTTACCCTGGAGGTCCTTGAACTTCTTGATGCCGGAATCTTTGCGGGCGACGACCGTGAAGGGCTCATTGTGCACCGAAAAAACCGCCCTGAGCTCCGGGAAGGCACCCTTGTCCTTGAACTTGCTGGTGCCGTTATAGGAATGGAACTGCCAGTCGGACTGCACCACACCCATGTCAAGCTCGCCGGCGCGGATCGTGTTCAGGTTGTAGATCGACCCGCCGGTACTCTCCACGGTGCAACGAATGCCGGTCTTCTTGCGGTTCTTGTTGACCAGGCGACAGATGGAGCCGCCGGTCGGATAGTACACGCCCGTGACGCCACCGGTGCCGATGGTGATGAACTCGGCGCCCAATGCGGTCGACGGCACCGTCCACGCAGCCAGGGACATACCGGCTACCAACAGTGCGCCGGCAGCGGTGGTCGTTAGTTTCTTGATTCGTAATGACATAGCGATCCTCCTACTTCTAATGGGGATGAGCCCCGATTTATTCGAGTGATTGTCGTACTCGACGGTGAGCGGTAGGTCCCGCCACCGGCCCCATAGGGACCAGCCACAGGCGGGATTTCTCGCCGATGCGAGTGCTCGCACTATAACACTGTCCATTCGAAATACAACCGCATGGCGTCAATTCTGACCATAGCTAAACTACCGCGAGCCTCGGACCGCTGACGATTTATCCATGCCGCGATGCGGCATGGTGATTGCCCGTGATGGCCCGCGAGCGCACAGGGCCGGTAATGGACCATGGATAAATACCAACCATCCAGCTACCATTTACGATTGCATTGCGCCCGCTCTGGCATGACTGGCCCGTTTAGCATACAACCCGGATGAACCACGTTTTTCACCGGCATACGCGCACGACCCTGCCGTTCGTCGCCGCCGGCGAAGGACCGTACATCATTGATAGCGAGGGCAAACGCTATCTCGACGCCTCCAGCGGCGCCGCCGTGTCCTGCCTGGGCCATAATCACCCCGTCGTCATCCAGGCCATCAAGGATCAGCTCGATCGCATCCCGTATGCGCATACCTCCTTTTTTACCAACTCCGCGCTCGAGGAGCTGGCGGACACGCTGGTCGAGGCCGCGCCCGCAGGGCTCGACCGGGTGTACTTTGTGAGCGGGGGCTCGGAGGCAATCGAGGCCGCGCTGAAGCTTGCCCGGCAGTATTTTTTGGAGATCGGGGAGCCGCAACGCAGCCATTTCATCGCCCGGCGTCAGAGCTACCACGGCAACACGCTGGGGGCGCTGGCCGTGGGCGGCAATCAGTGGCGCCGGCGCAAGTTCGAGCCCTTGCTCATCGAGTCGCAGTATATCTCGCCGTGCTACGCCTTCCGCGGGCGGCGTGAAGACGAAACCGACGAGGCTTACGGCTTGCGGGTGGCCGACGAGCTGGAGGCGAAGATCGAGGAGCTCGGCCCGTACTCGGTGCTTGCGTTCGTGGCGGAGCCGGTGGTCGGCGCGACCGCGGGGGCCGTGCCGCCGGTGCCCGGCTACTTTAAGCGCATCCGTGAGATTTGTGACCGCTACAATGTGTTGCTGATCCTGGACGAGGTGATGTGTGGCATGGGGCGCACCGGCACACTGTTCGCCTGCGAGCAGGAGGGCATCAAACCGGACATGGTGGCGGTCGCCAAGGGCCTGGGTGCCGGCTACCAACCCATTGCGGCGCTGCTGGTGACCGAGCAGATCTACAACGCCATTCGCGACGGCTCCGGATTCTTCCAGCACGGGCACACCTACATGGGTCACCCGACCGCATGCGCCGCCGCGCTGGCGGTGCAGAAGGTGATCCGCGAAGACAACCTGCTGGAAAACGTGCAGCGGCAAGGGGACGCGCTTGCCGCTGCCCTGCACGATCGTTTCGGCGATCACCCACATATCGGTGACATCCGCGGGCGCGGCCTGTTCCGCGGGCTCGAGCTGGTTGCCGACCGGGCAACCAAGGAACCTTTCGATCCGGATGCGCGATTGTTCGCGGCGATCAAGCGCCGTGGCATGGAGCGCGGGCTCATGTGCTATCCCATGAGCGGCACCATCGATGGGCGCCTCGGCAATCACATCTTGTTGGCGCCGCCTTTCATCATCGATGAGAGCCATGTGGCGGAGATCGTCGACAAGCTGGGACCAGCGATCGACGCCGCCATCGCCGATATTTCCTGATGAGTGCTGACTGGGCGCCTCTCATTCTGGCCGTCGCCCCCAACGGCGCCTACAAAATTCAGACCGACCACCCCGCGCTGCCGGTCACCGCAGACGAAATCGCCCGGACGGCGGCACAGTGTTGTGAGGTGGGCGCGTCAATGATCCACCTGCATGTGCGCGACGCCGACGGCAACCATACACTCGATCCGGATCTTTATCGCTCGGCGACGGCCGCGATCCAGCGCGCCGTGGGTGAGCGCCTGGTGATCCAGATGTCGAGCGAGGCGGGCGGGCGCTACACCCCTGCCGCGCAGATCGCCGCGGTGCGTGCGCTCAGGCCCGAGTCGGTTTCCATCGCGTTGCGCGAGATTATACCGAACACCGATGCAGAGTCCGATGCCGCGGCGTTTCTCGCGTGGGTCGTGGCCGAGCGCATCATCCCCCAGTTCATTCTGTACTCGGTGGGCGATGCATTACGTTACAACGACTTCCGTCGACGTGGCATTGTGCCGCCCGGACCTTACTTGCTGCTATTCGCGCTCGGGCGCTACGCCGCCGACCAGACCTCCGAGCCTAACGATCTGCTGGTATTCCTGTCGGCGCGCGACGGCATCTCCCCATGGGCGGTATGCGCCTTTGGCAAACGCGAGCACGCGTGCGCACTTGCCGCGGCGACGCTCAACGGACACGTGCGCGTGGGATTCGAAAATAATCTCTATCTCAAGGACGGGCGGGTGGCGGACAACAATGCAGCACTGGTCGAGCAGGTACGCGACGGGGCGCTCGCGCTCGGCCGCCCACTGGCGGACGCCGACACGGTGCGCCAGATGTTGGCGCTTTAAGCCGAATTTAAGATTCCCGAATCAACTTCTCAACGCAAAGACGCGAAGAGCTTTTCTTTAATGATATAATTAACACAAACCTTTGTATCTTCTGCGCCTCTGCGTCAGGTGTTGCTTTGATTTACGCCGACAACCCCGCCCGCTACAAGCTCATCGACCTGTTCGCTGGTGTAACCCAGCAGGTCCTGCAAGATGGTGTGTGTGTGCGCACCGAGATCAGGCGCGGGCTCGGTCGGTAGCTCAGGCGCGCTGGAGAGGTGAGGGGGTGTACGAGCAAATTGGAAGTCGCCCACATCGGCGTCGTGGATACGCATCAACATACCGCGCGCCCGCACCTGTGGACAGGCAAACACGTCTTCTGCCGTGTGCACAGGTCCCGTCGGGACCCCCGCATTGTTGAGCTGCTCGACCGCCTCACGGCGTGTCAGACCGACGAACCAGCGCGCGATAATCTCATCGACAAACGCGCGATTCTTGGAACGCGCGGTGCCGCTGTTGGTGCGCGGATCGTCGATGAGCTCGAGCTGGCCCATCGTCTCGCACCACCGGCGCCAGATGCGTTCGTCCGGGACATTGACCGCAACATAACCGTCGCGCGCCTTGTAGGCGCCGCGCGGATAGGCATTGCGCGGACGGCCACGGTGTGGCGATTGCCCGGCGACGGAGTAAAGGGCGACCATGGACTCGTTGAGCGACAGCATATTATCGTACATGGCCGAGTCCACAAGCTGCCCCTCCCCGGTACGGCTGCGCATGAACAACGCCTGCATAATACCGTAGGCCGTGACCATGCCCGAGTAGATGTCGGCCATGCCGTAAATCGTCCATGACGGGGGCTTATCCTCAAACCCAACGAGGTTCATGATGCCGCTCATGGCTTCGGCAACAATATCGAATGCGGGGCGGTCACTGTAAGGTCCCTCGTAACCGGCAAGCCGTCCAAAGCCCGAAATCACGGCGTATACCACGCGCGGGTTGATCTTGTGCACGGCATCGTAACCCAGTCCCAGGCGGTCAAGGGAACCCGGGCGCAGATTCTCCACCACGACATCGGCCTGCGCCACCAGCTTGCGGTATACCTCTTGTCCTTTTTCGTTGCGAAAGTCGAGCGCGAGGCTTTTCTTGTTGCGGTTGTAAGCCATGAAGCCGGCCGCCTTTTTTGCGCCGTTCTTCTCGACGAATGGCGGCATGGCGCGTCGCGGATCACCGCTCCCAGGGCGCTCGATCTTGATCACCTCCGCACCCGCGTCGGCGAGCAGCATGGTGCAGTACGGTCCGGCCATGTACTGCTCGAGCCCTACTACGCGGATTCCGGAGAGCGGGCGGTCCATAGTTCAGCCGTCGATCCGCTCTACGATGGTGCTGGCCCCCATGCCGACACCCACACATAAGGTCGCCAACCCGTAGAACGGGCGATGCGCACCGGGAGCGCGCCGCTTCATCTCGTGCAGCAGCGTCACCAAAATACGCGCGCCCGAGCAGCCGGTCGGATGCCCGAGCGCAATCGCCCCGCCGTTCACATTGGTGATCTCGTGTCGCATGCCGAGCGTCTGCATGCAGCCCAGCGTCTGCGCCGCGAACGCCTCATTGATTTCGATCAGCCCGATGTCATCGAGCTGCAAGCCCAGGCGCTCCAGCAACTTGCGCGTGGCGGGTACCGGACCGTAACCCATCACAC
>VRUB01000232.1 GCA_019456345.1 Nitrospira sp.
TGAAACAATCGAAGGAGCTTGAGGCCGCATCCTTCAGCCTCATAGCATCTTTACCCCCAGGAGCAGACATTCCCGCGACCTCGGCTGACTTCCGGTTTTGACCCAACTGCGACATTCGCGCGCTAAGAAGTTCGCGCCTGTTCGAAGTACCGGTGCGCCGCGCATGGAACTCGCCAACGGTGCGTTGTAGTTGCTGTCCGCGGTGGTGAGCAGGTCGATGCGGGTCAGTCGGGACTGGGTCGTCCGTTTGTGCTTGTGCACCAACAGCTGATGGCGAAGGGCAATGAGTTCGAATTGCAGCGAGGCCCCCTGTCTCGAATGCTTGGAAGGGCGGCGGAGAGCAGCAGAGAGAGAAACGTATGGATCCGCCAATGCTATCCGCGAGCAGTCCGAATCGGTAGGTTTTCCACGCCGGCTGGAGTAATTTGAAGGGACACCCACTTTCCCCGGGGAGGCCATTATGTCGAAAGATACCCGCGCAAACGGCAAATTCCGCAGTCAGGAATGGTTCGACAATCCGAACAATCCCGGCATGACCGCGCTTTATGTTGAGCGCTACCAGAACCATGGCTACACGCGCAGCGAATTGCAATCCGGCCGGCCGGTGATCGGTATCGCCCAGACCGGCAGTGACCTGGCGCCGTGCAACAAAATCCATATGTTCCTGGCCGACCGGGTCAGAGCCGGAATCCGCGATGCCGGCGGTGTGCCGATGGAGTTTCCGGTTCACCCGATCCAGGAAACCGGCAAGCGGCCGACGGCGGCTCTGGATCGCAACCTGGCCTATCTAAGCCTGGTTGAAGTTCTGCATGGCTACCCGATTGATGGCGTCGTTCTGACCACCGGTTGTGACAAGACCACGCCCGCCATGCTGATGGGCGCAGCAACCGTCGATTTACCCGCCATCGTGCTCTCCGGCGGCCCCATGCTCGATGGTTGGTGGAAAGGCGAGTTGGCCGGCTCAGGCATGATCGTGTGGCAAAGCCGGCGACTGCTGGCAGAAGGTACGATCGATTACGATGAATTCATGGCCCGCGTATGTGCCTCGGCGCCATCGCTCGGTCATTGCAACACTATGGGCACCGCCTCGACGATGAACGCGCTCGCCGAAGCGCTCGGCATGTCGCTGCCAGGCTGTGCGGCCATCCCGGCCCCCTTCAGGGCGCGGATGGAAATGGCCTATGCGACGGGCAAGCGCGCCGTTGAACTGGTCCACGAAGACCTGCGGCCATCAGCAATTCTCACGCGCGAGAACTTTGAAAACGCGATCCGCGTAAACACCGCGATTGGCGGGTCGACAAATGCGCCGCCGCATATTCAGGCGATAGCCCGCCACGCTGGTGTTCCACTGGAGGTACAGGACTGGCAGGATCATGGTTTTGAGCTGCCGCTTCTCGTCAATATGCAGCCGGCCGGAAAACACCTCGGCGAGGCCTTCCAGCGGGCTGGTGGGGTTCCGGCCGTCATGGGCGAATTGCTGGCCGCCGACCTGCTGCATGGCGATGCGCCGACCGTTACCGGAAAAACCGTGACAGAAAATGTCGCCGACATGCGCAGCGCCGATCATGATGTCATCCGAACGGTCGACGATCCGCTGCGAATGCAAGCCGGCTTCATGGTCCTGTCAGGCAACCTGTTTGACTCCGCATTGATGAAAACCAGCGTGATCTCCGACGATTTCCGGCAGCGCTTCCTGTCCAAAGCAGGAAGCGAAGGCGTACATGAGGCCCGCGCTATCGTCTTTGAAGGCCCGGAGGATTACCATCACCGGATCAATGATCCCGCACTGGAAATTGATGAAACCTGTATCCTGTTCATCCGCGGTGTTGGTCCGGTCGGCTATCCCGGCTCCGCCGAAGTGGTCAATATGCAGCCACCCGATGAATTGCTGAAGGCAGGCATCAACCACCTGCCGACCGTCGGCGACGGCCGGCAGTCCGGCACATCGGAGACTCCGTCGATTTTGAATGCTTCGCCCGAAGCCGCTGTCGGCGGCGGCCTGGCGCTCCTTAAGACGGGCGACCGGGTGCGGCTCGACATTGTCAATCGCACGCTCGATGCCCTTGTGCTAGAGACTGAATGGCAGGCGCGCCGGGAGGCCTGGACGCCCGACATTCCACAACATCAAACGCCGTGGCAGGAACTCTACCGCACCCATGTCGGCCAGCTCTCCGAAGGTGGCTGCCTGGAATTCGCAACGGCCTATCAAAAGGTCGGGCAAAGCCTGCCGCGCGACAATCACTGAACCGGTGAGGCAGGGAGGCCAAATATGAAAGTCCTGATTACTGGCGGCGGCGGGTTTCTCGGCACCAAACAGTAGAGTGCTGATCAGTCGGAGGTGGTAACAATTGAGCGAAGGGTCTATCACCCACGATGTCGCTTTGCCAAGAGCGTGCAGCGGAAGTGCGAGCCGGTGACGGCGCGGTGAGTAGAGTCCGCTTTTCTGCGGATTACGTCCGCTTCACCTCCAAGAGCCGACGTTCCTGGCGTCGTCTCTGACTTCCGGTTATGACCCAGGCTGTGTAAAAACTATTTTCGAGGCCCGAGCGCGCAACATTGATTCGC
>VRUB01000051.1 GCA_019456345.1 Nitrospira sp.
ATCTATCTTGCCGCCCAGCGGCGCGTCCATGCCATAGACTTCCTCATGCGCGCGCCGCAGGGGCTGAATCCGGCGGACTACCCGCTGGGCGAGGGCACGGATGCGGATCTGTTCGGATGGCCGGCGGTACACGAGGATCGTAATGTCACCGGCCCTTTTTCGTTTGCGGTGCCGGGTTTCGTCGCCGGGCTTGCGCTCGCACTCGAGCGTTTTGGCAGCCGCACGTGGGCCGATTCGCTGGCACCGGCAATCGAGCTGGCGAGAAAAGGATTGGCGGTCGATTGGTATGCGACACTCAAGATTGCGGCCGCTGCGCCGGCGTTGGCAAGCTTTCCCGACAGCGCACGCACCTATCTGCCGCAGGGGTTCGTACCGGCAGGTCAGTGGGGCGGCCCGCTGCCGCACATCAAGCTCGGCAATCTCGATCACACACTGGAGCGGCTCGCCCGCGCTGGGCCGGGCGATTTCTATCGGGGTGAGATCGCGAGCGCCCTTGTCGCGGATGCATCGAGGGCGGGCAGCACACTGTCGTCGGCGGACCTTGGTGAGTATCGTGCCACCGTGCTGAGCGCAGATGTTATGACCTATCGTGGAGCGCGGGTGCATACGGCACCGGGCCTCACCGCCGGCCCCACTTTGCGGCACGCACTCGGCATGCTCGAGCACCGGCTAGCCCCGGGGGCAGCGCCTGACGCACAAGCCTATTCGGCTTATACTGCCTGCTTTCTCGATGCCTATGAGCAGCGACTGGCCCGAATGGGCGAACGGGACGAAGGCGGCGCGTCTTCGTGCACCACCCACCTGAGCGTGGTGGACCGCCAGGGCAATATGGTCGCGCTCACACAAACGCTGCTATCGGTGTTCGGTTCCAAGGTGGTGCTGCCGCAGACCGGAGTGTTGATGAACAACGGTATCAACTGGTTCGATCCGCGCCCGGGCCGGCCCAACTCGATCGGACCGGGCAAGCGGCCTCTGTCCAACATGTGCCCGACCATCGTTGAGCGCGACGATGGAATTCGTGTTGCCCTGGGCGCGTCCGGGGGGCGTCGCATCATGCCCGCGGTGTGTCAGTTGATTTCTTTCCTGTTGGATTTCGATATGACTATTGACCAGGCTTGTCATCAGCCGCGCATCGACGTGAGCGGCACACCGTTGGTGCGGGTGGACGAAAGGCTCGCCGCTGATATCGTTGCCACGCTCGCCAGCGAGCACGAGGTAGCCACCGCGTTGCATGGCGTGTATCCAGCACTGTTTGCCTGTCCGAACATCGTCGCACGCGATGAGGCACGCGGCGTCAGTACTGGCGGCGCCTATGTGATGTCGCCGTGGGCCAAGGTGAGCGCACAAAATGAACCGCGGGCGCACCCGGAGAAAGGATAATGAAGTTTATTCAGGTCACTGACATGCACATTATGCCGCCGGGGGAGCGGTTGCTGGGCCTCGACCCGCGCGCACAACTCGATGCGTGTATCGCCGACATCAATGCTCATCATGCGGATGCCGAGCTGTGTGTGTTTACCGGCGACCTGGGCCATGAGGGTTATGTGGATGCGTACCGTAACTTACGCGATGCGCTTGCGGCCCTGTCTCTTCCTTACTACTTGATGCTAGGGAACCACGATGACCGCGAGGCCTTCAAAGAGGCGTTTCCCGAGATAGCGTGCGACCGCCACGGGTTCGTACAGTCGGTGATCGACACTGGGGCAGGGCGGTTTATCCTTCTGGACTCGTACGAGCCCGCCGCCGTGTGGGGAAGCTTTTGCGAAAAACGCGCGGCCTGGTTGCGCGACAGACTTGAGGAATCAAATGGGCGCCCCGTCTACCTCTTCATCCACCATCCGCCGTTTGAGATCGGGATCCCTTCGCTCGACAGTATCCGGCTGCTGGAGGCGGGCCACCTGCGTGCCGCGATCGAGCCGTGCGACAACATTAAACATATCTTCTTTGGCCATGTGCACCGACCCATTGCCGGGAGCTGGCTCGGCATCCCGTGCTCGTTTGTACGCGGCACGAATCACCAGGTGGCACTCGATTTTCATACGACCAGACCGGTGCCCAAAAACCATGAGCCACCGGCCTATGCTGTTGTTTTGTTGAACTCTGAATCGGTGGTCGTTCACATGCACGACTTCCTCGACAACTCGGTGTTACCAATCACGCCCGGTCCCGCAACGACAGAGTAGAACGAGAGGTTGTTAATATGAAAATCAAGCCCGTGACGCTTAACGGAATCAGCTACCGTTGGCCGGCTCGGCCAGTGGTCGTGGTGTGCATCGATGGCAGCGATCCTGCGTACATCGAGCAAGGGGTTAAGGACGGCATCATTCCCAACATAGAGAGATTCATGAAAGCGGGTTTCAGCGCCATCGCAGATGGCACGGTCCCGAGCTTTACCTGCCCCAACAACATGTCCATTGTGACCGGCAGCCCGCCTGCGGTGCACGGGATTTCCGGCAACTTCTACCTCGAGCCGGAGACCCGCAAGGCCGTCATGATGACGGGGCCCGAGCTGTTGCGTTCGAGCACCGTGCTGGCGGAGTTCTCCAAGCGCGGGGCCAAGATCGTCTCCATCACGTCGAAAGACAAGCTGCGCCAGCAACTGCAAAAAGGCGTCGACATCGCGGCCGGAAACATCAGCTTCTCGGCACAGTACGCCGATCGTTGCACTTTGGCAGAGAACGGTATCGAAAACGCGCTCGAGCTCACGGGCATGCCCCAGCCGGACATGTACTCGGCCGAGCTCTCCTTGTTTGTTCTGGAGGCGGGCATCCGGCTGCTCGAGCAGAACCGGCCCGACATTCTCTACCTGTCGCTCACGGACTACGTGCAGCACAAGTGCGCGCCGGGAGAGGCGGAGGCGAATGAGTTCTATCGAAACCTGGACACAGCTTTTGGTCGATTGGCGGAACTGGGGGCGGTAGTCGGGTTGATTGCCGATCACGGAATGAACGACAAGGCGAAGGACGATGGTTCACCGAATGTGATCTGGTTGCAGGAAGTGTTAAATGAGGAATTCGGAAAGGACGCTACCACGGTAATCTGCCCTATAACGGATCCGTTTGTCGCCCATCACGGCGCACTGGGCGGTTTTGTCCGGGTCTATTGCAACGAGGGCGCGACGACCGAGCACGTGTTGCGCCTCGTGCAACAGCTGCCCGGCATAGAGTCGGTATATGACAGGCTGAGCGCCTCGGCGGTGTTCGAGGCGCCGCCCGATAGGGAAGGTGATCTTGCGGTTGTTAGCGACGCGCGCACATGCGTCGGGGCCTCGCGCGATGCGCACGACCTCGAGGGCCTAAAAGGGCATCGCCTGCGCACGCACGGTGGTGTGTCGGAGCGCAAGGTGCCATTCATAATCTCCGAGGCCATCAACGATGAATATAGATCGCGTTCTGCGAGACGAACACTCAAAAGCCACGAGATCTTCGATTTCGCGATCAACGGGGTTGTGGGTTGACGGCGCCGATTGGATAGGTCATGTCCCCTAGCATCGGCACGCGACTGGCGGTTGATATCGGCGGGACCTTCACCGATGTGGCGCTTGAGACCGCTGCGGGGCGGGTCACGGCCAAGGTATCGACGACGCCAAGCGCGCCCGAGCAGGGGGTGATGCAGGGCATCGAGGCGGCGCTTACCAGCGCCGGCTGTACGCTGGGCGATATCGCGCTGGTTATTCACGGCACCACGCTCGCAACCAATGCGCTGATCGAGCGCAAGGGCGCCGTGACGGCGTTGATCACGACCGAAGGTTTTCGCGATTCGGTCGAGATCGGCTACGAACACCGTTTCGAGCAGTACGATGTTTACCTGGACAAGCCCGAGCCGCTGGTGCCACGCGCGCGCCGCTACACCGTACCCGAACGCATGAATGCGCGCGGCGAGGTGCTGCGGCCGCTCGAAGAAGCCGCAGTACGGCGACTGATTACGGCGCTTGAGGCCGACGGCGTCGGCAGCGTCGCCGTGGGCTTGTTGCACAGCTATGCCAACGGGGCGCATGAGCAGCGCATTCGCGAGATTCTGCTTGAGCGCATGCCCGATCTCGTGGTTACGTTATCCTCGGAGGCCTCGCCGGAGCTGCGCGAGTACGAGCGGCTATCGACTGCGTGTGCCAACGCCTACGTGCAGCCGCTGATGGCGGGCTACCTCGAGCAGCTCGATCGGGCGCTGCGTGCGGGCGGATTCTCGGGACCGTTGCTGCTGATGACATCGGGTGGCGGCGTGATCGGGCTGGAGGCGGCGCGACGGTTTCCGATCCGCCTGGTGGAGTCGGGACCGGCGGGGGGCGCCATATTGAGCAGCGCGATCGCGCGTGCGTGCGGGCTGGAGCACGTGCTCGCCTTCGATATGGGCGGCACCACCGCTAAGATCTGTGTCATCGACCACGGCCAGCCACAGACGGCGCGCGCGTTCGAGGTCGCGCGTGCCTATCGCTTCCTCAAGGGCAGCGGCTTGCCGTTGCGCATTCCTGTGATCGAGATGGTGGAGATCGGGGCGGGCGGCGGCTCCATCGCCCGGCTGGATGCGCTTAAACGTGTGGCCGTGGGGCCCGACAGTGCGGGCGCCGTGCCCGGACCCGCCTGCTATGGCGGCGATGGTCACGACGCGACGGTGACCGACGCCGATCTGATTTTGGGCCGGATCGACGCAAACGCCTTCGCAGGCGGTAGCCTCGCGCTCGATCCCAAAGCGGCGGAAGCGGCGATCGATCATGCGCTCGGCCGGCCACTCGAGCTGGGTACGGCGCTCGCCGCATTGGCGATTAGCGAGATGGTGGACGAGAACATGGCAAGTGCTGCGCGTGTGCACGCGGTAGAACGTGGCAAGACCCTGGATGGGCGCACGCTGGTGGCATTTGGCGGTGCCGCGCCATTGCACGCAGCGCGTGTGGCGCAAAAACTGGGAATCGCGCGCATCATCGTGCCAACCGGTGCCGGTGTGGGCTCGGCCGTCGGCATGCTTGTCGCGCCGGTAGCGTACGAGGTCGCGCGCAGCCTCTACCAGCGCCTCGCCGCGCTGGATCCTGAAACCGTCAATGCGCAGTTCGCCGATATGCGCGCAGAGGCCTACGCGATTGTCGAGCGCAGCGCCGGGGGGTTGCCCCTGGTGGAGACCCGTATCGCTTACATGCGCTACGTGGGGCAGGGACACGAGATCGCGGTACCGTTGGAGGTGCGCGATCTGGAGATCGCCGACTGTGAGCGGCTGCAGCAAGCATTCGAGGTCGAGTATCGCGCACAGTTCGGTCGCATCATTCCCGGGCTGGATACCGAAGTGTTGAGCTGGGCGATCAAAGTAAGCACACGCACCGAGCCGCCATTGGCAGCCGAGGCCGTGGTGCCGCGTGAGGCCCCGGCGCCGAGCGGCGTGCGACAGCTGTTCGACCCGGACACGGGCGATTACATCGAAGCGGCGGTGTACCGGCGCAGCGATCTCGCGCCGGGCATGTCTATCGCCGGGCCCGCCCTCATCGCCGAGGACGAGACCACCACCGTGGTCCCGGGGGCATTCGCGCTCGCCCTGAACTCCCTGGGTTACCTCGTTATCGAACGCCAATCGGATCGACAGCAGGAGCACGTGTGATGACAACCGAAAACGCACTAGCCCGGATCCGGGCGCAGATCATGTGGAACCGGCTCATCGCAGTCGTAGAGGAGCAAGCGCAGACGCTGATACGCACCGCATTCAGCGCGAGCGTGCGCGAGGCAGGCGATCTCTCCGCCGGCGTATTCGACCTCGACGGCCGTATGCTGGCGCAGGCGATCACCGGCACGCCGGGGCACGTGAACTCAATGGCGGAGGCGGTGGGGCATTTTCTCGCGCGCTACCCGGTCGCGCAGATGCATGAAGGCGATCATTATTTGACTAACGACCCATGGCTCGGTACCGGTCACCTGCACGACTTCACTCTGGTGTCGCCGACTTTCTACAAAGGGCGCGCGGTCGCATTATTTTGCTCCACAGTGCACGTGGTCGATATCGGTGGGCGCGGCTTTGGTCCGGACGCACGCCAGGTCTACGAGGAGGGCCTGTGCGTGCCGATTATGCCGCTCGCGCGCGCGGGGGAGATGAATCAAGATCTGCTAGGCATAGTGCGCATAAACGTGCGCGAGCCGGTGCAGGTCGAGGGCGATCTGTTCTCGCTCGTCGCTTGTAACGACAAGGGTAGTACGCGACTTCGCGAGATGATGGCGGAGTTCGGCATCGACGATATCGGACCCCTCGCCGACCACATCGTCGAGCATTCGCTTACCGCCACACTAGAAGAGATACGCAAGCTGCCGGCTGGCGTCTACCACAATGCGCTGACCATCGATGGTTACGATCACCCCATCGAGCTCAAGGCGACGCTGACGATTTCGCACGACGGCATCCATGTGGATTTTACCGGCACCTCGCCGGTCAGTGGCTTCGGCATCAACGTGCCCATGCTCTATACGACGGCCTACACCTCCTTCGGCGTGAAATGCCTGGTTGCACCCACGATACCGAATAACTCGGGCTCACTCGCCCCGATTACGGTAAGCGCCCCGGAGGGCTCGATTCTGAACGCGCCGCGCCCCTGTGCGGTGGCGATCCGTCACGTGATCGGTCAGCTGCTGCCCGACGTGGTCTTCGGCTGTATGCACCCGGCGCTCAGCAACGGCGCGCCGGCCGAAGGCGCTTCCGCGTTGTGGGTGCCGCAGCTGCGCGGTGGCCACGGTGTGAGCGACAGCACCGCCGGCGGCACGGATTTCAACGTGCTCTCGTTCCACTCCGGCGGCACCGGCGCCCGGCCGGGGAAAGACGGCCTGTCGGCGACGGCGTTTCCGAGCGGGGTGCGCAGCGTCCCGGTCGAGATCACCGAGTCGATCGCGCCGGTGATCATCTGGCGCAAGGAGTATCGCACCGACTCCGGCGGCGCCGGATGCATGCGCGGCGGACTTGGCCAGATCATGGAGATCGCCAGTGCCGAGAACGCGCCGTTTTCCGTGTTCGCCATGTTCGAGCGCATCGACCATCCGGCGCGCGGGCGCGACGGCGGGCTGCCCGGCGCAGCCGGCACGGTTTCGCTCACCTCGGGCAAGCCGATGCGCGGCAAGGGCCAGCAGACGATCCCGCCCGGCGAACGGCTGCGACTCGAGCTCCCCGGCGGCGGCGGCCTTGGCGATCCGAAGGAGCGCGAGCGCGAGAAGGTCGAACGTGACGTGCGCGACGGACTCGTCTCACCCGAAGCGGCGGAGAAAGTCTACGGGGTCAAGGTGACGTGATGCAGTTTAATGCTGAGTACACTGCTCATGAACTAAATCACGTCGTACTAACCTGTGAAAGGAAAAGGTGTCGACGCTTGATATTTGACATTTTCAGAACGCCCCATCAATCACCGTGGAGCGCAAACTCCCGCTTTGCCAGGCCGACCCAAAGGGTAGTAACCTTCTGCGCCAGTTCGACAAAAACAGGGAGAAGACAGCGATGACCACCGCAACGCGAAAGGAAAGCACCAAAATGGTCGGCGTGCCGCGTACGCTGATGCTGATCGATGGCGCGTGGGTCGAGAGCGCGAACGCGGAATTCCTCCAAGTTGAGAACCCCGCCAACCGCCGAGTCATAGGCGAAGTTCCGCGGGCGCGAGAAGAAGACGTCGACCGTGCCGTGCAGTCGGCGGCCCGCGCGTTCGAGAAGTGGAAACGCATGGCACCGCGCGAACGCGGGAAGCTGTTACTCAAGATCGCTGAGGCGATGGAGGCGCAGAGCGAAGCGCTTGCGCTGCTCATTGCCACCGAGACCGGCAACGCGCTCCGCACCCAGTCGCGCCCGGAAGCGAAAGGCGCGGCCGAGATCTTTCGCTATTTCGGAGGCCTGGCGAGCGAGCTCAAAGGCGAGACCGTGCCGTTGGGCGAGCACGTTCTCAGCTACACGCGCCGCGAACCGATCGGCGTCGTCGGCGGGATCATTCCGTGGAATTCCCCGGTCCTCCTGGGTGCGCTCAAGATCGCGATGTCGATCGCTGCGGGCAACACCCTCGTGCTCAAGGCTGCCGAGGATGCGCCGCTCGGGGTGCTGATGATGGCGAGGATTTGCGCTGAACACCTGCCGCCGGGCGTGCTGAACGTGCTGACAGGATACGGCGAGGAATGCGGCGCGCCGCTCGCGCAGCATCCGCTCGTGCGCAAACTCTCGTTCACCGGCTCAACGGAGGTCGGCAAGCTGATCATGCACGCGGCGGCGGATCGGATCGTCCCGGTTTCACTGGAGCTCGGCGGTAAGAGCCCGATCATTGTGTTTCCCGATGCCGACGACGAGCGGACGGTGGACGGCGTGATCAGCGGCATGCGCTTTACTCGGCAAGGACAGTCGTGCACGGCCGGCTCGCGGCTTTTCTTACACCGTGCGATCTTCGACTCATTTCTTAGCAAACTCACCAACAAGCTCTCCGCGCTCAAGATCGGTGACCCGACCGATGAAGCAACCGACATGGGCGCGATTATCAACCGCAAGCAATTCGAGCGTGTGTGCTCCTATATCGAGGATGGCTTACACCAGAAGGAAGCGCGTCTCGTGCTCGGCGGTCTGCCGCCCCGTGAGGGTCCGCTCGCGCAGGGTTATTTCGTTCAGCCTACGGTATTCGCGGAGGTCCGCAACGAATGGCGCATCGCCCGCGAGGAGATTTTCGGTCCGGTTTTGGTGGCCATTCGCTGGGAGGACGAGCAGGAGGCGGTGCGGATGGCCAACGACAGCCACTACGGTCTCGCCGCCTTTGTGTGGACGCGCGATATCGGCAAGGCGCTGCGAACGGCGCACGCGATCGAGTCCGGTTGGATCCAGATCAACCAAGGGATCGGCCAATCGCCCGGCCATTCCTACGGCGGGTTCAAGCAGAGCGGCATCGGACGCGAGTTCTCGCTCGAGGGCATGCTCGACAGTTTTACCCAGCGAAAGAGCGTCACCGTCAACCTGGAATCCTGACGCGTTTGGCTCGCGGTAAAACCGGTAAAACCAGGGTCAGATCGCAGTTTCTCCCAATATAGGGAAAAGGGAGGGAAAAGGGTATGAAAGGATTAAAATTTACGTGAGTGAGAATCCTATTCAAGGAATCGGCTAATAAATGACTTCCGGTCGTTTTTGTTCAAAGAGTTTTCAGAGTTGCAGGCGGTTGTACGGTATCCAGAACGCAGATGCGGCAGAAAAATACCCTCCCCCTTTGGGGGAGGGTCTTGGCGATCGGCGCTACATCTTCGCTTTCTGCTTCCAGGTCGGCATCGGGTAGACCAGCTTGCAAGCGGCCAAATCGAACGGGTAGATGGTGCAGTACTTGCCGTTTTGCACCTGCATCAGAATCCCGCGCACCAGCAGATTCTGTCCGTCCGGTCCGAACTTGATTCCCTTCCACGGCACAATCAGCTTGTCAGACGGAATATTGGTCTTGGTGAGCGCCTCGCGGATCTTGTTCGGGTCCGTTGAGCCGGCGCGATTGATCGCATCGACCAGCGCCATGAACCCCGTAAAGGCGCGCACGGGAACATCCGAGAGATCACGACCGCCCGAGTGCTTCTTGAAACGGGTATTGATTTTGTTGATCAGCGGAATCGTCCTGGCCAGATCCATATTGAACGGCGAGCGTGTGATCACGCCTTCCGCGTCCTTGCCCATGGTTTTGAGAAAAGTGGGATCGGTGTAACCCGCGTTCTGGGCAACCAGCAGCTTGGGGTTATAGTCCAGCTCTTTCGCCGTGCGCAGGAACAACATCGCGTCCGAGGTATACGAGGAGGGCAGGAACACGTCCGGGCTCGCCGCCTTGATCCGCTGAACCTCGGGCGTCAGCGAGGTGGTCTTGGCGCGGTAGGATATCTTGCTGACTACCTTGTAGCCCAAGCCCTTGGCGAGGTCGTTCTGCACCCTCCCGCTGTCGGTTCCCCACAGCGTATCTTCGTGGAAGATCGCCACCGAGGATAGCTTCATCCCTTTCTCGGCCTGAAAGTCCCGTATGAAATCGAACATGAGCTGGGTAAACTCGGCATCGTGCGGCGTGGTGCGGAAGAACCACTTGAATCCGCGCTTGGTCAACTTGGGCGAGGTGGACTCGCCGTTTACCCACGGGATCTGAAAACGCTCGGCCACCTGGCTACCTGCGGCCGTAACGCTGCTGTAGTACGCTCCATAGAGCGCATTCACTTTCTCCTGGGTAATCATTCTTTCTGCGTCACTCTGGCCAACATCCGGTTTGCCCTGATGATCGGCGACGACGATGCGTATCTTGGCGCCACCGAGGTTCGGCAGGCCCTTTCCAGGCCCCAGGGGCACGTTCAGATCGACGTCCTCGTTGACGATCTCGACCGCGGTCTTTACCGCGGCGACGGCATCGATGCCAACCTGGGCGACCGGTCCGCTCAACGGATAGAGCACACCGATGACGACCTCTTTTGGCTGTGCAAAGCCCTGACTGAGTGGTATCAGGCCTGCCGCCAGCACTGCGGACACCAACAACAAAGTGCGACGTTTCATGGCATGTCTCCTCCTCATGGTAACGGCGAGTACGCGACTCACCGGGTATGCTCCTACGGCAACAAGGCTGGTTTTGGTTCTCAAGTTTTTTCAAGTACTTGCAGGTGGGGAAATCGCCGGGCCGTCACTGCAGGTGGCCCACTCCTCACGGCCAGCCGCTGTGCCGGGCTGCAGAATCTTCCTCACACGCCAGGTTGCATCCAGCCCGAGTTGACTATCCAGCACCATGTGGGCACTGTCAAGGCCATCCGGATCTCCGGCGTGTTGGCGTGTTTCCAAGGGGCGCAGTGGTTCCGGGAGCGCGGTGACTGATCCGGCTATGCGGCATTGCCGGATACACTGGTCCACGCACACAGAGAACGCGTTGTGACTCGAGAGATCGTGATCCAAGCGATCATCAGCGGCCTGTTGATGGGGTTCGTCTACGCCTTGATCGCGGCCGGTCTGAGCTTGATATTCGGTCTGATGGAGATCGTGAACTTCGCCCACGGCGAGTTCCTGATGCTCAGCATGTTCTCGGCCTTCTGGTTCTGGGCGCTGTTCGGCGTCGATCCGCTGTACTCCCTGCCGGTCACCGCGGCCTTGCTCGCGCTGCTGGGATTGGTTGTCCACTACGGCATCATTCGTCATATCCTGCGGGCGCCCATGTTGGCGCAGATCTGCGCCACGTTTGGTCTGGCGGTGTTCTTGCGTGCACTGGCGCAGTTCTTGTGGACGCCGGACTTCCGCACCGTCATTCATCCGCTGGTGGAAGGCCGGGTAGAGGTTCTCGGAATCTTTCTGGGTTTGCCCCAGATCGTCGCGAGTGTGGGGTGCCTGATGGGATTCACGCTGCTCTATGTTTTCATTACCCGGACGGAAACCGGCCTTGCCTTGCAGGCAACGGCGCAGGATCGCCAGGCGGCGTCGCTCATGGGCATACCCACCGACCGCATGTATGCACTCGGCTGGGCCATCGGCGCGGCCTGCGTGGGGGTTGCAGGGGGACTGCTCAGCACCTTTTATTTCGTTTTTCCGGAAGTGGGTTTTCAGTTCGCCTTGATCGCCTATGTGGCGGTGGCGCTAGGCGGCTTTGGCAGTATTTTGGGATGCCTGCTGGCAGGCGTGTTGATCGGTCTGGTCGAGGCGCTGGGCGGGCTGTTGATCGATCCCTCCTTCAAGTACCTGATCGTCTTTGGCCTGTACTTGGCGGTCGTGTTCTTTCGACCGCAGGGACTGTTCGGGAGATTTTGATGCGATCACGTACCCCCGCCCCGATGATCGCTGCATTGGGCGCCGCAGAGCGCGAGCCGGCCTTACAGGACGCGCTCAACGAGCCGGCGCGCACGCCGTGGCGCTTGCGTACCCGGCTCCTGGGTCTGGCGGGGCTCGTGGCGTTGCTCGCGTACCCGTTCGTGCTCAATGCGCCTTTTCCGCAACACGTCATGATCATGATCTTCCTGTACGCGCTGATGGCGCAATCCTGGAACATTCTCGCGGGTTACTGCGGACAGATCTCGCTCGGCCATGCGGTGTTCTTTGGCATCGGCGCCTACAGCTCCGGCTTCTTGTTCGCCACGTTTCGTGTGTCACCGTGGTTAGGCATGATGGTCGGGATCGCCATCGCGATGGCGGCCGCCGTGGCTATCGGATTGCCCACACTTCGATTGCGCGGGCACTACTTTGCTATTGCGACACTGGTCATCGCGGAAAGCGTGCAGATCGTGTTTCAACGCTGGGAGTTTGTCGGTGCGGCATCGGGTATCTGGCTGCCCATCGTGCGCGAGAATCCGCTGCTGAACTTCCAATTTAACGAATCAAAGATTCCTTACTATTTCATCGCGTTAGGTTTTCTGTCCCTGGTCTGCCTGGCGGTGTGGTATCTGGAACGGTCGAAGGCCGGGTACTATTTTCGCGCGATCCGGGAGGATCCCGAAGCCGCCAGCAGCCTCGGCGTCGACGTCTCGCGTTACAAAGTATTGGCTTTTATGATCTCGGCCGGCTTCATGTCCATCGCGGGGACCTTCTACGCGCAGTATGTACTGGTGGTAGACCCGGAGACCGTGTTTCCGCTGACGCTTTCGATCCTCGTGTTGCTGATTGCGGTGATGGGCGGTGTCGGCACGCTGTGGGGGCCGATCATCGGTGCCGCCGTGCTGGTACCGTTGTCGGAGTTCACGCGCATTTACTTGGGCGGCACCGGCGGTAGCGTGGATTTGATTATTTACGGCGCGCTGATCGTACTGATCTGCGTGTTCAGACCGGTGGGCCTGCTCGGCATATGGAAGGATTGGCGCCTTGGCACGGCAGTGGGAGGAGCAAAGAACCGTGGCAATGCTTGAGGTCAAAGGGCTCACCAAGAAGTTCGGCGGGCTGGTTGCCAACGACGACATCGCCTTTGCGGTCAAGGAAGGAGAGATCCTCGGCTTGATCGGTCCCAACGGCGCCGGTAAGTCCACGCTGTTCGATCTGCTCACCGGGTTTCAACGCCCGGATGCCGGTTATGTATCCTTCCTGGGGCGCTCGTTGCTTGGGTCGCGCCCGGATCAAATCAGCCGTCTGGGTGTCGGGCGCACATTCCAGAAGCTCAGACCGTTTGACCACATGACTGTTGAAGAAAACGTAATGGTAGGCGTTTTGCAGCACACCGCTAATCTGCGCGTGGCGCGCGAGCAGGCCTTGGGCGCTTTGTTCTTTGTCGGGTTGTTGGAGAAGCGTGGCGCCCACGGCCACATGCTCAGTACCGGCCAGCGCAAACGGCTCGAGCTGGCGCGGGCGATGGCCACGCGCCCGCGTTTGTTATTGATGGACGAAGTCTCGGGCGGTGTGGATCAGCGCAGTCTCCCGGGATTGATTGATCTGGTAAACCGGTTAAAGCAACAGGGCATGACCATGATCATTATCGAGCACAACATGCAAGTGTTGATGTCGCTCGCGGATCGTGTGTTGGCGCTGCACCTCGGACGCAAGATTGCCGAAGGGACGCCGGAGGAAATCCAGAACGACCGCAAGGTCATCGAGTCCTACCTCGGTCTTGCCTATGCTTAAGGTTTCCGACATCGAGGTGAGTTACGGCGATTACCAGGTGGTCTGGGGGGTGTCGCTGCAGGTTGACGCGGGCGAGGTGGTGAGCTTGCTGGGCCCGAACGGTTCCGGCAAGAGCACCATATTCAACACCATCTCGGGCCTGCTCAAGCCGAAGGCAGGGCGTGTGGAGTTCGAGGGAGCGCGCATCGACCGTCAACCCTCGCATCAGATCGTGCGCCGCGGACTGGCGCACATCCTCGAGCGCCGGCGCGTGTTCCCCTACTTGACGGTGCGGCAGAATCTCTGGCTCGGCGGCTATCACCCCGAAGCCCGGGCGCACCGCGTAGAGACTCTAAAGCAGGTGTATGAGTTGTTTCCGCGGTTGCGCGAGCGCGAGAGCCAGCTTGCCTACTCGTTAAGCGGCGGCGAGCAACAGATGCTGGCACTCGGGCGCGGCTTAATGTCCCGCCCCAAGCTCTTGATGGTCGATGAGCCCTTCCTGGGCCTGTCGCCGGCCGTGGTGCAAGAGATGAAGGACGCGTTCAAACGGATTAACGCCGAGGGCGTAAGCATTCTTTTTATTGAGCAAAATGTCCAGGTGGCGTTAAGTATGTCGCATCGAGGCTATATCCTGGAGAGCGGTAGACTGGTGCTCGAGGGCGAGTCCGAGGCCCTGCTCACGAGCGCTGAGGTCAAGCGCGTTTTTCTGGGCGGTTGAAGTTTGATCAGAGCACGGCCAGGCTGGTATTGAGCACGTCCGTGATCACCATCGCCCCCGGCTTGTGGGTGATGCATAGCGCCGGGCGTGCCTGCTCGATTGCGATCTGCGGCGTCACCCCGCAGGCCCAGAACACCGGTATCTCGTCTTCGCGCATATGCGGCGCATCGCCGGCAAACGGTGCCTCGAGGTCCTCGATACCGATGAGCTCGGGCAGCCCGATGTGGACCGGCGCGCCGTGCACGTTGGGAAAACGCGAGGTTATCTGCACCGCGCGGATCGCCTGTGCCGGCACCAGCGGGCGCATCGAGACCACCAATTTTCCGCTGAAGTGGCCGGCCGGCACGGTCTCGATATTGGTCTTGTACATGGCGACATTCTCGCCGCGCTCGACGTGACGCAGCGCCACGCCGTCGGCCATCAGCGCTTGCTCGAAAGAGAACGAGCACCCGAGGACGAAACTCACCAGATCGTCGCGCCACAGATCGCGAATATCCGTCGGCTCGGCATCCAGCTTGCCGTCGCGGAACACGCGGTAGCACGGCACATCGGTGCGGATGTCCAGATCCTGCGCCAGCGCCGGCAGGCGTGGGTCGCCCGGCGCACTCATGCCGATGAGCGGGCAGGGCTTGGGATTGCGCTGGCAGTAGGCGGCAAACTCGGTGGCGTACTCGAGCGGCAGGATGCACAGGTTGCCCTGGACGTAGCCGTGCGCGAGCCCAGCGGTGTGCCCGCGGTGTCGGCCCGCGCGAATTGCCCGGCGCGCATCGCGCGCGGAATTAGCGTTGGCCGTGGGTTCGGTAAGCGGTTCGGCCATGGTCTGGTGCCTCGTTGGCGAGGGCCTCATCCCCATCGCAGCAGGGGGGTCCCACAAACCCATTCTATCACTCCGAAGCTGGCGGTGCGGGGACACCGGCGCTCGCTCGCAGACCCAGGGTCACCGGTGGCGAGGGCCTGTTCGAGGTCGTCGGGGCGATTTCGGCGCCCCCCACTAACGCGGGACCGCGAGAATGCTTGTGGGCCCAGCCTTATTTGGCTGTGTGAACGGTCTCGCGAACTCGGTTGCTGCGGTGCCAAAAACGGATGTTCAGGGGCTGCAAACGCGCTATGATAAGTCGGCTCAACTAGCAAACTTCACCACTCTAGTACGGAGGAGTCTTCACCATGACAAACAAACCAATGTATTCCAAGGTCTTTAACCTACTGTCGGGGCTGGCCGCAGTCCTTGTGGCCACGGTCGTGGCCACGGGTACGGCTGTGGCCGCTACGACGCTCACGGTCTACACGGCAATCGAGGCCGAGGAACTCGAACCTGTCCGCAAGGCGTTTCGCAAGGAGTACCCGGACATCGATATCAACTGGGTCCGGGATTCGACCGGCATCATCACGGCCAAAGTACTGGCGGAAAAGGACAACCCCAGAGCCGATATCTTCTACGGTACATCGGCGACCAGCCTCTTGGTGGCCGATAGCCTCGGTCTGTTGATGCCCTACGCTCCGAAGGGGCTGGACAAGCTCGATCCCAGGTTCCGCGATCCTCGCAATCCGCCGCACTGGGTTGGCTTCGACGCCTACGCTGCCGTCATCTGCTACAACACGGTCGAGGCGAAGAAGTTCAACCTGCCCAAGCCGACTTCGTGGAAGGACCTGACCAAGCCGGTCTATAAGGGTTACCTCGTTATGCCTAATCCGAACTCCTCGGGCACCGGGTTCCTCACTGTCTCGGCGTGGCTGCAGATGATGGGTGAGGAAAAGGCGTGGAAGTACATGGACAACCTCCATAAAAACATGGCGGTGTATACCCACTCCGGCTCCAAGCCGTGTCGGCAGGCCGCGGCGGGAGAACACCCCATAGGAATCTCCTTCGCCTTCCGCGGTGCGCGCCTGAAGCAGAAGGGGGCGCCCCTCGATCTGATCACCCCCAAGGAAGGAATCGGCTGGGAGGTGGAGGCCAGTGGAATCATGAAGGCGTCGAAGAAGAAGGCGGCGGCCAAGAAGTTCATGGACTGGTCCATTTCACCGGCGGCGATGAAGGTGTGGAATCAGTACCTGCCGCTGCTTGCGCGTCCCGATCTGGCAAAGCCGGTGAAGTACTTTCCGGAAGACACGCAGAAAATGATGATCGATAACAAATTCGCGTGGGCCGCGGACAATCGTAAGAAGATCCTCGCCAAGTGGCAGGGGCGCTACAACGTGAAGAGCGAGCCGAAGAAGAAGTAGTTCGCCGCAGGGAAGTAATGCCCATTGCACGAAGCCCGCTCACCCGCCACAAGACGGGCGAGCGGGTCTTTATTTCAGGCCCGTGACGAGCTTATCGTGGCAGTCATGAAAGGTAATGCAGTGGCGACGGAGGAAAAGGCCCGAGCCGGCACCGAACAGCGTGCGCCCTATCTCCGCATCGAGCACGTCACGAAAATGTTCGGCGCGTTCACGGCGCTCAGAGAAGTCAGCCTCGAGGTCTACGAGGGCGAGTTCATCTGCTTCCTGGGTCCCTCGGGTTGTGGCAAGACGACCTTGTTGCGCTGTATCGCCGGGCTCGACATCCAAACGTCCGGCCGCATCATCCAGGCCGGCGAAGACATCTCGACACTTCCGCCGAGTGCACGCGACTTCGGCATCGTATTCCAATCGTACGCGCTGTTCCCGAACCTGACGGTCTTCAAGAATTTGGCCTATGGGCTCGAGAATCGGCGCATGAAGAAGGCGGCGATCCAGGAGCGCGTGGCCGAGCTCCTGGATCTTGTGGGGCTGTCGGAGCAGGGCGATAAGTACCCATCGCAGCTTTCGGGCGGACAGCAGCAACGCGTCGCCCTCACGCGGGCGCTTGCGACCTGGCCGGGTCTGCTCCTCTTGGATGAGCCTTTGAGCGCTCTGGACGCCAAGGTGCGTGTGCACCTGCGCCACGAGGTCCGGCGCCTGCAGCGCCAGCTCGGGATCCCGACTATCATGGTGACGCACGATCAGGAGGAAGCGCTTACCATGGCTGACCGCATCGTCGTCATGGATCAAGGCGAGATCGTCCAGGTCGGCACGGCCATCGAAATCTACCGCGAGCCGGCAACCTCTTTTGTCGCCGACTTCGTGGGCACTATGAACTTCATGCCCGCCGTTGTCCTCGGGCCGCAGCGCGTTCGCCTCGGGGGTATCGAGCTCAGCTGCGCGGAGCGCATGCACGGGCTGGACAAGGGGATGGCGGTTACGGTGTGCATCCGGCCCGAGGACCTGACGGTGTGTGACGCCGGCCACGAGGCGCACAATGCCGCGTCGGCGCGCGTGGACGACATCGAGTTCCTGGGTGCATTCTACCGCGTGACGCTTATCGTTGACGGGCTGAGCGAGCGTCCCGTTACCGCCGACTTCCCGCCCAACATTGTCCGGGATCGGGACATACGCGAGGGCGCGGATCTTACGCTCGTGTTTCCCGACGACCGCATCTGCGTGTTTAGCGACCGCTAATAAGGGGTGAATTATGGCTGACGTTGCCGTTGCCCGCGCAGCCCCGCTGCGCCTAAGGCTTAGTCGCGACGACCTGATTCGGGGCGGGGGCCTCGTCGTCATGGGGGTGTTCCTCTTCGTTGTAGTACTGCTTCCGCTCTACGTCCTGCTTTCGAAGAGCTTCGAGGATGCGGACGGAAAGTTCATCGGGTTCGCTAATTACATCGAA
>VRUB01000233.1 GCA_019456345.1 Nitrospira sp.
CTTCTTCGCCACACAGGCGCCGGAAGGCACCACGATTTACCGACATATATCCGAGGGCGCTGACGATATGCCCGCCCACATCAAGGGCGCACTCACCCAGACGCACCTTGCCGTCCCGGTTTGCGATGGCGACCTGCTGCTGGGCCGTTACCAGGGCATCTTCCTGTTCGAGCATCGGCGGATACCCCGAGCCCGCGAGATCGTTCTCCATTTTGAAGGTCAAATGGCGCAGCCCCAACCATCCGTCAGGTGAGAAGGCAAGACAAGACTATGAACCATTCCGATACAGACCAACCAACACCAACCACCCACTCAACTTACCCGGAGGTTTGCCGCCGCCTCTGATTAACGTGACAATGCCGGTCCAACGCTTGTTGGGCCAACGAAACAAATTGGTTTTCGATTAAACAAGAATCTCGCAAGTCATGGGCGACCACCCAAAAACCAGAAGCGAAAGCGATTTCCTGGGCGAGATCGCGGTTCCCGCAAATCACTATTGGGGTGCACAAACGCAACGCGCGTTCCAGAATTTCCGGATCGGCGCGGAACACATGCCGCCCGCGCTAATCAAAGCGCTCGGCATACAGAAGCTGGCCGCGGCGCAAACCAATATCAACCTCGGCCTACTCGACGCAATAATAGGCGACGCGATATGCCAGGCTGCCCACGAGGTCACTGACGGTGAGCTCATGGGTGAGTTCCCCTTGGCCGTCTGGCAGTCCGGTTCGGGTACGCAGAGCAATATGAATGCCAACGAGGTGATCGCCGGGCGGGCCAACGAAATCCTCACCGGAACCCGTGGAGGCAAGTCGCCGGTGCACCCCAACGATCATTGCAATATGAGCCAGTCGTCCAACGATTCGTTTCCGACGGCCATGCACATCGCCGCTCTACAGGAAATCCAAGGCGGGACGATTCCTGCACTAGGCATCCTCCTCGACACGCTGAATACCAAGGTCGAGGCCTTCGGCAACATAATCAAGATCGGGCGCACGCACCTAATGGACGCTACGCCGCTAACCCTGGGTCAGGAATTTTCCGGCTATGCCAAGCAGGTTGAGTACGGTATCGACCGATTGGGAGCCTGCCTGCCACGCCTAGCCATGTTAGCCCAAGGGGGAACAGCGGTGGGCACCGGCTTAAACGCCCATGAAGGTTTCGCCGAAAGGTTCGCCGAGATAGTGGCTGAGATAACGGGACTGCCATTCAAGACCGCTGAGAACAAATTCGAGGCCCAGGCCGCCCACGATGCCATCGTCGAGGTATCTGGTGTGCTCAACTTAGTCGCCGTCTCGCTCATGAAGATCGCCAACGACATTCGGCTGCTGGCAAGCGGGCCGCGCTCGGGATTGGGGGAATTGGCGTTGCCGATCAATGAACCCGGCTCTTCGATTATGCCCGGCAAGGTCAATCCGACCCAGGCCGAGGCCATGACGATGGTCTGCAGTCAAGTGATGGGCAATCATGTAACCGTGACCGTAGCTGGCGCGAGTGGGCATTTCGAACTCAACGCGTTCAAACCGGTGATGATCTACAACCTGCTCCAGTCGGCGAAATTGATCGGTGATGCTTGTGCCAGTTTCGCCGAGAATTGCGTCAAGGGCCTTGAAGCCAACGAAGCACGTATCCACGCGTTGATGGAAGATTCGCTCATGCTGGCGACCGCCTTGAACCGGCACATCGGCTACGACAACGCCGCCAAAATCGCGAGGAAGGCCTGGGCCGAGAACACGACGCTCAAGGAAGCGGCCGTGGCGTTGGGCCTGGTGACCGCCGAACAGTTCGACAAATGGGTCCGGCCGGAGGACATGCTAGGACCGAAGGCCGGAATCTGAGAGCGGACAGCCTGTGCATTAGCGCCCCGCCCCACCTAACCCGCATCGACGACCTCTCTAAGCCAAGGGACTTTCGACATGGCTTCGTTGAGGGCGGCGTCTTCCGTCTCGAAAATGCGACCCGAGTGATAGCCGATCGGAAACCAGCCGCGACCATTCTCCGGATCCTGGCGGAATTCCTCGAAGCCGAAGGTGCCATCGGGGCGCACGAAGATATCGACGCAGCGCCACCCCTCCGGGATTTCGATCGACCTCAGTACTATGTTCTCATGCGCCATTAGCTGTCCCATCCCCACGAACGGTACCACTTTTTAAGTGAGACCGCATGGCCGCTTCAATGGCGGCGGCTTCATCGGCGGCCTTCGAACAAAGCGCCGCCGCTGCCGTTCGCGGCGCCGAAATGTTGGGTGGATGCGCTGTCCGCGATCACGCCGCCCGCCGCCGGGGGCCGGAACAGCGGGCCTGCCCTCCGTACGACTTCGGGAGGCGGGTCAGGAGCCAGGGCGGACATCTAGCCCGCATCGACGACCTCTCTAAGCCAAGGGACTTTCGACATGGCTTCGTCGAGGGCGGCGTCTTCGGTCTCGAAAATGCGACCCGAGTGATAGCCGATCGGAAACCAGCCGCGGCCATTCTCCGGATCCTGGCGGAATTCCTCGAAGCCGAAGGTGCCATCGGGGCGCACGAAGATATCGACGCAGCGCCA